>JBBQIF010000255.1:0-4868 GCA_038324665.1 Bacteroidia bacterium | reverse complement strand
TAAGAAAATATATGAACTGCTAAATTATAAACCTAAACCATTCTCCCGCAAAAAATTTGTAGTCCCACCAAATAAAATCAACAACAAACAAACCCTTATAAATCAAGAAGTTCGTTCGGGATAGCTGCAATGTGGGTTAATAATAGGATCCTTTCGGGTTATAAATAAATTGAATGTCACAAAGTGTGATTTCCAATTTTTACCTTTGTGAATTAATAAAATGAAAAAAGTAAAGCGTTCGTTTGCTTTAGCAAGGCTGATCTGAAAAAATCAAAAACCAAAAATCTTCAATCAAAAATTCACAGTATCACCCCATCCTTCATCACTAACTTCCTATCCGCCATATTCGCAAAGTCTTCATTGTGGGTGACGATGACGAAACTGTAGCCAAAATCTTTTCTCAAATTAAAAAAAAGTTGGTGCAGTTCATTGGCGTTTTTGCTGTCCAGATTGCCGCTGGGTTCGTCGGCAAAGATCACCGTTGGTTCATTCATTAAGGCACGGGCCACTGCGCAGCGCTGCTGTTCGCCACCGGAAAGTTCAGATGGTTTATGGTGATAGCGATGAGAAAGGTGCAGATAATCTAATAGTTCCTTCGCTTTTTTCTCGGCTATGCTTTTCTTTGTTTTCGCAATGAATGCTGGCATACAAACATTTTCAAGACAGGTAAATTCAGGTAATAACTGGTGAAATTGGAAAATAAAACCGATATTTTTGTTTCTGAAATCGGCCAACGCTTTTGATTTTAAGGTCCTTATTTCGGTATGGTCATAATGCAATGTGCCGGAATTTGCTCCGTCTAAAGTTCCCAGTATCTGCAACAAAGTAGTTTTTCCTGCTCCCGAATCGCCCACTATGGAAACAATTTCTTTGTCCTCAATTGTAAGGTCTATCCCTTTTAATACTTCTAATGCACCATATTGTTTGGTAATCCCTTTCGCTATAATCATTGCCCTGCGAAAATGGTTCATATTTTATACAATTCAAAAGAAAATATTTAAGCTTATAATTTAAACTGATGGAAAAGCTATTCAGGGTCAGGAATTCTACATCTGTGCCTTAAATTTCCAACCCTTTTAAAAGGGTATATTATTAAACATTTTTGATTAATTGACGGAACAACATAAAAGTTTTTTGAAAAGAAAAACCTTAACCACTTAAGACACAAAAGGGCACATAGAGGGCGCTTTTGCGCCTTTCATATCAAAGGAATTGCTGAATTTATTCAGCAATAAACTTTTGTGTTCTTTGGTCACTTTATGATTCTCCTTTTGTGTTAAATGGTTCCCGGTTTACAATTTTTCCACTCTAGAGTACGGATTTTTAACCACAGAGTTAAAGGAGTTTTACACGGAGTTTCGCGGAGTTTTTTGGTTCTCTTACTCTATTATATTTTTGGGTTTTATTCTAAAAGAATCTTAGGCTAACGTACAGCGTTTTCTTTTCAAAAGTACCGCTTTGGTGATAAAGCAATTTATTTGTAGTTTCGCATCCTAAATTTAAAAAGACAGATTTCATGAACATTCACGAGTACCAGGCTAAACAAATTTTAAAATCCTACGGCGTAGCCATACAGGAAGGCATAGTTGCAGATACACCTGCCGCAGCATTGCAAGCGGCAAAAGACATTCAGGCACAAACAGGCACTAGCTGGGTGGTACTGAAAGCCCAAATCCACGCAGGTGGAAGGGGCAAGGGTAGTTTTATTGGTTTAGAACAAAGAGGTGTCGCCTTGGCAAAGAATCTCGAGGCTGTTACAGCGATTGCCACCAATATGTTGGGCAATACTTTGGTAACGATACAAACCGGTGAAAAAGGAAAGAAAGTAAGTAAAGTTTTGGTTGCACAGGATGTTTTTTATCCCGGCGCCAGTGAACCTAAAGAATATTACATAAGTGTATTGCTCGATAGGGCAAAAGGCAAGAATGTAATTATCTACACCACAGAAGGTGGTATGGACATAGAAGAAGTGGCTGAACACAGTCCAGAGAAGCTGCACAGGGAATGGATAGATCCTACTATTGGATTCCAGGCTTTCCAAGCACGTAAGATTGCCTTTAACCTCGGTCTAACAGGTACTGCCCAAAAAGAAATGGAGAAATTCGTCACCAATTTGTATAAGGCTTATGATGCAACAGATAGCGCCATGTTCGAGATTAACCCTGTTTTAAAAACTTCGGATGATAAAATTATTGCTGTAGATGCTAAAGTTGACTTAGACGAGAATGCCTTGTTCAGACATAAAGACCTGGAATTATTGCGCGATGAGAATGAAGAAGACCCAACAGAAGTAGAAGCAAAGAAATTCAACCTGAACTATGTGAAATTAGACGGTAACGTTGGTTGCATGGTGAATGGCGCAGGACTTGCCATGGCTACTATGGATATTATTAAACTGAGTGGTGGCGAACCTGCCAACTTCTTGGATGTTGGCGGAACAGCTAATGCAGAAACCGTAGAGGCCGGTTTTAAAATCATCTTAAGCGACCCAAATGTAAAAGCAATCCTGATCAATATCTTTGGTGGTATCGTTCGTTGCGATAGGGTTGCGCAAGGTGTTGTGGATGCTTATAAGAAATTAGGCAATATCCACATTCCAATTATTGTAAGGTTGCAAGGTACCAATGCAGTAGAAGCGAAGAAACTAATTGACGAGAGTGGTTTGGAAGTTAAATCTGCCATTTTGTTAAAAGAAGCTGCTGAATTGGTTAAAGAAGTGCTGGCTTAGTGGCAAGTAACTAGTGGCTAGTATTTAGTGGCTAGAGAGAAGTGGTTCAAGAAATATAGGTTTGCATCAAATTAAATGTGTTTTTTATACATTCAACGATAGTTTTTAGTAACTCTGATTATTTTTTCTATGCACCAACTACTTTGTTTAATAGGTATCATAAGGCGCTTCCGCTCCTTCTACTTATATGTTCTTATATGCCTGGCCCCTGTCTTGAACTTGATTCAGGATGGTTAAGGTTTTAGTCTTCTTTCTGTTCTAAATAAAGTTAAATAAGTGCATCATAGCTTTTTGTTTAAAATGTAACATAAGGTGCTTCAGCACCTTACTCTTATGTGCTCTTTTGTTTCTCAGGTGGTTAAGGTTTTAGTTCTCATTATATTCCAAATTAATAACATAATGTGCAATGGTTTTAAGTATCCTAAGGCGCTTCCGCTCCTTCTTCTTATATGTCCTTTTATGGTTAAGGTTTTAGTTTCCTTTCTGCCGCAAATTAGTATCCTCATTATTCGCTGTTTTTTTGTTTAAATTTAGCTTAAGGCACTTCAGTATCTTCCTCTTTATATATTCTATGGTTAAGGTTTTTATCAGTTATCTGATTTTTAGATAAAAAATAAATTTTTGAAAAACGATTTTTTCCCTATTATTGTCCCAATCAAAATATATACATCTATGAGTTTAATTTCAGAATTTAAAGAGTTTATTAACAAAGGGAACGTTATAGACTTGGCAGTAGCAGTTATTTTAGGCGTCGCATTCCAGCACGTAGTCGATTCGGTTGTAAATGACATCATCATGCCTGTCATTGCTCTGGCAGGTGGTTTTGCAGATATTGAATCACTCAAAATTGGCCCGTTTACTTATGGTAAGCTTATTGCCGCATTGCTAAACTTCCTAATTGTTGCATTGGTACTCTTCCTTATCATTAAAGCAATGAACAAGGCTAAAAGGAAAGATGATATTGTAAAATAATCAAGTTAAAATAGTCGATTAAAACGTCAAATGTAAAAAGTTTGGCGTTTTTTTGCGGTATTGAAAAATCAATCATAATGAATAGGAGAATAATAATAGGTTTACTAGCAGGCTTTGTAATTGTCAATTCAAATGCGCAAGATGATGTAAAAAAAATAGCCGCTGCCGGCCATGGTATTAGAGAAGGTAAAGATACGCTTGCTGGTTGGCGAAAGGGTGGATTTTTTAGTACCAATCTTTCCAACACTACTTTTTCCAATTGGGCGGGTGGTGGCACAGATAATACGGCAGCTATTGCCAGTTCTAGTCTTTTTGCTATTTATAGGCCAGACAGTATGAATTATATCTGGGAAAATTACCTCGACCTTGCTTATGGCGTTATCCGCAATGGAAAAGGTAAGGTGAACGACCCCTTGAGTCCATATAACGGAAAAGTGAATCCTTTTGTTAAGAATGAGGATAAGTTTGTATTTACAAGTAAATTTGGTCGAAAAATGAATGATAAACTGAATTATTCTTCACTTTTTAGTTTGAATACCCAAATGTTTCCAGGGTGGGCTAAGGAGGATATTTATAGGCAAAATAACCATGTTTCCAATTTTATGGCCCAAGGTTATGGTTATGTATCTGTGGGTATTGATTACAAGCCAACTAACTATCTGTCTATTTATGCTTCCCCTATAACGATGAAATATACCATTGTAAGGGAGCAGCGGTTGGCCGATCTGGGTTCATTTGGTGTGCGACCAGCTGAATACTCTGACACGGCAGGAGGGAAAGCACCTGTAAAAACAAGGGACGGCGAAAAGCTCAGGACTGAGCTAGGGTGGTATATCAATATTTTCTTTAAGAAGGATATTGCTACTAATATCAACCTTCAATCACGCTTGGAGTTGTTTAATAATTACCAGAATTTTGGCCAAAATATAGATGTCAACTGGCAGAATACCTTGAACATGAAAGTGAATAGATATTTTTCGGTGAGTTTGATTAACCAATTGATTTATGATTACGATATTGATACCGATCCAGCAAAGGAAGGCAAGCAAATCCGCATTCAGTTTAAAAACTTCTTTGGGGTAGGTTTCTCCGCCAAATTTGGGGATCCTTTGTAATACACAATTTAGTAATATCTTTGAAAAGATAAACCTAGTTTCGGGTTTACATG
>JBBQIF010000254.1:0-4874 GCA_038324665.1 Bacteroidia bacterium | reverse complement strand
GGATAGTTGCTATAGCATTGCCATCATTTCCAGTTATAATGCAAGGTTTAATAAATTCATCTGTAATTCCTAGTTGATAAGCATGTTCAATTGCCGCTGTGGCTGAGTTGAATTTCTCTCCCTTGCCATTCACCATCAAGTTGTAGGCAAGGGCAGTTCTTTCCCATCTCTTATCACGGTCCATAGCATAATACCTGCCAATGACAGATGCTATTTTTGCACCTGTTCCCTTTATGCCTTCTTCTACTTCCTGTATGAAACCTTTGCCGCTATGTGGGTCAGTATCCCTTCCATCTGTAAAGGCGTGGATATAAATTTCTTTTAATCCTTTTTCGCTGAAAATTTTACATAATTTAATGAGGTGCAATAAACTGCTGTGTACACCGCCATCGCTCACTAAGCCAATAAGGTGCATCGGCTTACCATTAGAAATACAATAGTCGCATAGTGATTTTAAAGTTTCATTATTAGCAGCGGTGCCATCTTCGAATTGTTTGTTAATGAGCGCCAGTTGTTGCCATACCACGCGACCGGCACCAAGGTTTATGTGCCCTACTTCGCTGTTGCCCATTTGCCCTTCAGGGAGCCCCACTGCGTTACCGAAAGTGGTAAGAGTGGTATTAGGAACTGTTTCATAAAGCGAATCAATAAAGGGGGTTTTTGCATGGAAAATAGCATCTGTAAAATCCTTTTTTCCAATTCCCCAGCCATCTAATATCATGAGGTAAGCTTTTTGCTTTTTTTGCATGTTGCAAAGGTAATGTTTTAGCGTCTCTTTTAACATTTGAATTCGATAAACAAGTAGGGTAGGTGAAGCTCTATTTTTGGCCACAGATTCACAGATTATTTTTGATAATATAATAATAACATAAATGGTATTTTGTTTTGTGTCAAAATAGCATGGGTACGCTTAATCTGTGAATCTGTGGCATAGTATTAGTCACTTTTTAGATTAAATGACAGATGTTTGCAGAAAAGGTGCAAATTTGCGATCATATTGAACATTATTCAAATCAATATTCAAAATTCCAGTGATGCGTATCAATTATATTAGCTATGGTATTTCAAAAACAGGCGGTTACAGGCATGAAAAATGCTTGTTCAAAGCCACCTGTGAATATTTTAAAATTGATGATAAGATAGAAGGGAGCCTCATTAGAAAACCAAAATTATTCACCTCCATTTTTGGTTATATTGAGCTGATGTTATGGTCTTTTTTCAAGAGCAATGCCGATATCAATATTGTAACTGCAAGAATTGCCTTGTCTGCCATATTCCGCAATTGGTTCAGCAAAAGCGAAGTTTGGGTGGTGCTTCATAATTTTGATGAGTCAGACGGAAAATCTGGGAGGATGAAACTTTATTATAAATTACTTTTCAAGTATTTAAAAAAAACTGAACATAGCAGGTTCAAATTGATAACAGGAGCGCAATATTGGGTGGATTATTTCAATCGCATCAAGGGTTTGAAGCATGTGTTTTTATTTCCTAATTTTTTTGACCCTACAATCTATGAACCTTATCGCATCAATCAAAAAGACAAATGGATTTTTATGGGTCAGTGGAGCACAAAAAATGATGATGGAATTACTGCCCTTGCTGCCAAGTTGAGCGAGGCTGGATATTATTGTTACTTTTCCACATTATTGCCTGCAGTGGCAAGGTCTTATGGTGAGGGTTATGAAATTATCTGTTTTCCACGATTTGAGGATTACCTTGAAAAAATGTCTAAATGTTGTTACACCTTGGCATTGACAAAAGTCAATGAAGGATGGAACAGAATAGCCCATGAAAGCCTGCTGGTCAATACTTTAGTGATTGGATATGGCAGAGGTGGTCTAGGCGAATTATTGAAAGAAAGTAACAGTATAATTGTTAATTCAACCGAAGAAGCCTATAATTGCATTTTAGTAAATGCCAATGTGTTACCGAATGGGGATTTTATAGAAAAATACAGCACAAAAAACACCCAACGGTATATCAATTTAATATGGAGCAACCATTAGTATCTATTTTGATACCTGCGTATAATGCAGATAGGACAATTGCTGTGGCTATTAAAAGCTGCATTAGTCAAACCTATACCAATACGGAAATACTGGTTTTGAATGACGGCTCAGTTGATTACACAATAGCCGAGATCAATAAATTCGGCAGAATTAAATTCATCAACCATGCAAAGAATGCCGGCATTGCAAGTTCCAGGAACAGACTCTTAACTGAGGCAAAGGGTGAATATGTTGCATGGCTTGATGCAGATGATTCGATGGTGCCCAACCGTATAGAAGCACAAGTAAACTACTTATTGAAGAATCCTGCCATTGATATTGTGGGCTCATGGATTTTAACAGACAGCAAATCCATTGCAACAAAAAAAATTCCTATTGACGACAAATTGATTAGGGCACATTTGTGGTTTAAGAATTGTATGATACAACCGAGTATTATGAGTAAAAATTTCTATGTAAAAGAAGATATATTTTACAATTCTGAGTATGATTACATGGAAGACTATGAGCTTTGGTTCAGGTTGCTCAAAACAAAGAAATTTGCGAATGTTCCGAAGTACCTGATGAAATACCACATGCCTACTTCCGGAAATATTGAACAGAAATTAGAAGATTATAAATTTGAAGAAAAGTTGAATAAGCTGTGGGATATCAAATGGGAGGGAATTAATATTGGGATTAGCGACCGACAGAAACAGGTTTTTCAGGAATTTCTATATAAATTCAACCGTCTGAAATGGAGAGAAATAAAGGATGTAAAGCAGATACTTTCAAAATTGAAGAATAGGGACAATGAATTAATGATTCATTATTACCGTTTATTGCTTTTTACCCGAATGATTTTCTGGAAAAAAATAATGCATATTGACTTGCTCTTTTCTATCATCCATTATGCTAGGATGAAATATAAATACCTGATTTAAATTCATCTTGCCGGGATTTAGCATGTATTTTACAACCTAAAGATGTAATTGTCCACAATTTTTATTTGAACGTTTGGTAAACAATCAAACTCATTAAATAAGCAAACCCACTCATATATAAAAACTGCACAATGGGCCATTTAATAGATTTGGTTTCTCGGTAAGTAACGGCCATTGTACTGATACACTGCATGGCAAATGCATAAAATACCAACAAGGATAATACCACTGGCATTGTATAAGTTCTTTTTCCTGTTGTGGCATTGGTTTGCTTGGATAAGGTGCTACTGATTGCCGCTGCGTCATCGGTATCTCCTACAGAATAAATTGTGGCTATTGTACCAACAAAAACCTCCCTTGCAGCAAAACTTGTAATAAGCGCAATTCCTATTTTCCAGTCGTAGCCCAAAGGTTCTATTGCAGGTTCTATTGATTTACCAAGCATACCCGCATAACTGGCCTCTAACTTTTCCGATTGAATTTTTGCTTTTATGCTATCACTTTCTATGTTAAATGTGCTGTATTTATTGTCAATAGCATTGAATTTCTTTTCTGGTCCATAACTAGCCAAAAACCATAAGATAACACTTACAATCAATATTATTTTCCCCGCGTTGAAGACAAAATCCTTTGTCTTTAGTTGGAGTGTTACCGAAATATTTTTCCATTTAGGTAAGCGGTAATCTGGCAGTTCCAACACAAAAAAACTTCTTTGTTTCTGTTTTAAAATCAGCTTAAAGATAAAAGCAAATAACAAGGCTACAATAAAGCCAATAATGTACATGGCTAAAATCAAAAGTCCCCTTAAATCAATTATATCTTTATTGCCGGGTATGAAAAGTAGACCTGCCAAAACTGTGTATACGGGTAGTCGTGCTGAACAACTCATGAGCGGCGTAACAAGTATCGTGATTAGCCTGTCCTTCTTATTTTCGATATTCCGAGTAGCCATAATGGAAGGAATAGCACATGCCATACCACCAATCAATGGAATAATCGATTTTCCATTCAAACCAAATTTCCGCATCAACCGGTCTGTAATAAAACTCACCCTGGTCATATAGCCGCTGTCTTCGAGCAAAGCAAGGATCAAAAAAAGTATGATAATCTGTGGCAGAAATACCATGACTCCCGCCAGACCGGGCAAAATGCCATCGCCTAGTAAGCGGGTGATAGTGCTATCTGCCAAATTGCTTTTTAAGGTGACAGTTAGCCAGGTAAATACATTTTCTATCCAGCTTTTGGGAAATTCTGCCAACCGAAAAATAGACTGAAAAATAATAAACAAGGTGCCAAAGAATATTAGGAATCCCCATACTGGATGAAGCAAAACAGTATCAATTTTTTGGGTGATACTTTTACTCGGTGGTTCTTTTTTAAATGTGGATTGTTTGACAATTTCATTAATAAGGATAAATCGACCCGAGGTTTCTTCCGCTATGATCTTATCGCTGAAAGGTAAAATCTCACTGAAGCTTTTGAACAAATTTTCTGGCAAGTCAGTAGATTTATATTTGCTAATCAATACCTGCCATTTGGAATAAGGAGTGCCTTCAGGCGCAGACATTGATATGAGGTCCTTTTGTTCTTCTGTAGGGATAAAGAAACTGCGTTGCACCGGCAGTCGCACCTTCAGAATATTATTCTTTAACTGCTTGATACCCGTTTCCCTCCTCGCATTGATAGGAGTGATAAGGGTTTGGAGTGACAGGGATAGTTTTTCAATATCTATGTCAATCTTCTTTTTCTCCAACATATCCAGCATATTAAGCGCAATCAATGTAGGGATGCCTATATCTGCGATTTGGGTGTAAAGCAATAGATTCCTCTCGAGGTTACTGGCATCAGCAACAAACAAAATGGCATCTATTTTATTTTTCTTATGATTTAAAATAAACTGTGTACTGATCAGTTCGTCCTCGCCATTAGGGTATAAACTGTA
>JBBQIF010000253.1:0-4894 GCA_038324665.1 Bacteroidia bacterium | reverse complement strand
TTGCCTCCCACTTGCCTCCCATTTGCTTCCCACTTGCCTCCCTTTCCCCCGTCTAATATTTCCCCGGATTGCTTATCATATGATTTAGTAATCTTCCTACTTCTTCATTTTTTGCAATTAAATCTTTATAAATTATTTCATTCATATAGTCACAAGAAAACGCAAAGTTAAACCAAACCCCAGTTTCAGAATTTTCCGCATCACAATCTGTCAATTTGGAAATAAAATGTGCCGGATATCTTTTCTTCCTATAGGCTTCTGCTAGGTTTGCGCATACACTTCGTGAAGACCTTCTCACCTGATCGGTCAAAGAATATTTTTCTTCCTTTGGGAAAGATTTGCTTACTACGAAAACTTCCATAGCCAAACTAAATGCTTTTTGATAAACTGCTGTGTCCTTGAAATTATATGTTCCCATGTTTTGTCTGTGTTATTCATTACTTTTCTCAATTCCCCTTCGCCCATTGCTCCCTTTGCTTATTGTTCCTTTGCCCATTGCTCCCTTCGCCCATTGCTCCCTTTGCTTATTGCTCCCTTTGCTTATTGCTCCCTTTGCTTATTGCCCATTGCTTATTGCTCCCTTTGCTTATTGCCTATTTGACTTATTTAATATTAACAAAATGCAAAAATGCGACCTAAAATTTGATTTTTGGAAAATAGATTTATACTATTGTGGAATGTTTAATATTGAAGTAGTTTTAAGTCCTGCATTGCTGCATTTAGCCAAAGTGAAAGATAAGAATGTGGTAGTCATAGATATTTTAAGGGCCACTTCTACTATTTGCACTGCTATACACGAAGGTGCACTGACAGTAAAAGCTGTTGATTCTATTGACGAGGCACTGATTTTAAGGAACCAAGGTTATATGATTGCTGGTGAAAGGGATGGCAATAAAATTGAGGTATTTGATATCGGCAATTCCCCATTTGAATGTATGGAAGGAGCCGTTCTCAACAAAAAGCTGGCACTAACTACAACAAACGGCACTAAATGCATCAATGCTGCTTCAATTGCAGGTGCTGTAAATGTTATTGCAGGTAGCTTTCTAAATATCAATGCAACTGCCCAGTGGCTCGTAGAAGATCAAAGGGATATCATTTTGTTATGTGCAGGTTGGAAAGATAAAATTAATTTGGAGGATTCACTTTTTGCAGGTGCCCTTGCAGAAAAACTGATTAATAGCAGTAAGCCTGACCTAAATTGCGACTCCACTCACCTGGTTTTAGATCTGTATAAAAATGCAAAAGACAACCTTTCATCTTATCTCGTAAAATCCTCCCATTACCAGCGGCTTTCTCACTTACATCATCAAGAAGATATGGAATATTGTCTAAACCAAAACCTCTTTGATACCGTAGTTGGTCAAAAAAATGTGGAAATGTTGAAAATAAATTAAACATTTCTTTGAAAATGTCGCCTTTTTTTCGTAAAATTGCTAAAATTTTATTAAAAAATGAAAAAAATAATACTTCCAGTGTTGGCAATTCTGATGACATCATCTGTGTTTGCTCAAAATTATTACATTGTTAAAAAGATTGGCAATACACCTGATTATACCCTTGGTAATGGTACAGGTACTGTTTCTAAGATTTTAACTACAGGTAATGACATTCTTTCTTCTGCCCAAACAATCCCTTTTTCTTGGGATTATTACGGATCTCCGGTTACTTCTTTTAAAGCAACAGACAATGGTTATATAACTTTTGATGTAGCAGCAACCACAACTACAGGTGTTAATACTACTGTGCCTAATGCTGGTGGTCCAAATAATGCAATTTATGCTTTTTGGGATGATCTTGAATTAAAAACCTATAACACTTATGCGGTTGATGTGAGAACATGGACTACAGGTGCTGCAGGAAACAGATATCATTATATCCAATGGATGTTGTGTACTAAAAATGGTGTGCCGGTTACTACAGCTCATGCATTATATTTTGCAATCAGATTAAGGGAATCAGGTGGTTTTGATGTTATCAATAACTACGGATTCGGACAAACTTTTTCTGCCACTGTAGGTTGTGAGAATTCTGATGGAAGCGTAGGTGTTCAAAATTATCTTAGCCCAAATATCAACACTCCTTCTGGCGCTGCAGGTGGAAACTGGTCAAATGCAACCGATTTTATTTATCAATTTCGTTATGGTACGCAGGCAGATTTAGACCCTGTGTTGTTAAGCACAACTCTTGGCAAATTCTATAAAGTAGGAACTCCTGTTAGTATTGAAGGTACCATTGCCAACTATGGTAAAATGCCTATTACCAGCCTAGATGTAAATTACACTATTGATGGTGGTGCTACGCAAACTTATACAATGAGTTCAATTAATATTTTGGGAAGTGGTGATGTAAATGCTTCATTCACGCATAATATTCCTTGGACAAGTGGTGCTGCAGGTAGCATGAGTGCTGTCAGGGTTTGGTTAACAAAGCCTAATGGTTCAGGTGTTGATGCTGATTTAACTAACAGTGAATTAACTGCCGATGTTTTAAGAAATAATGGCACATCAACAGTTGAAAGGAATGTGTTGTTCGAAGAAGCTACAGGCGGTTGGTGCGGATATTGCCCCGATGGTCACGTGATTATGAGGGATGTTGTAGAACAGAATAATACATCGACCAAACAAAGGGTTATTCCTGTAATGCTGCATAATGGCGATGTAATGTCAACTTCAGAAGGAGATAAAATCAATAGCGCTTTTACAACTTCATTCCCTAATGGCTTTATTGACAGGGTGAAGGTTCAACCTAATAGGGGCTCTTGGCCTACTGACATTGCCAACAGATTAGCAATAGATGCGCCGGTAAAAATTACTATCTCAGCTAAAAACTGGAACCAAGCAACCAGAACCATTGTGTTCAGGGTAACTGCGCGCTTCTCTGATTATTGGGCAGGCGACCTTAGGTTAGGTGCTATCATCAGCGAAGACAATGTAAGGGGAAATGTTAATAATAACAACTGGAGTCAGCATAACTATTATAGCAAATACCATTCTTCAGGCGGTGTAGGCGGCGCTTCTCATCCATTATATAATGAACTAGAGTATATGGACGGTTACCTCCACCAACACGTTACCAGAACTTTCCCAGGACAATCAGCATGGGGTCTTGCAGGGATTATCCCTGACATTGCAGAACCAAATACAGATTACACTTATGACTTTTCATACGTGCTTCCTGCTGAAACCAAAGTTACTTATTCTAAAGATAATAACACAGACTTTTGCAGCACTGTGTCATCTCCAGGTATGAATTATGGCTGGAACAAAATTGCATCTCTTAACTTAATTGGCTTTGTGGCTGAGTATGATGGTGCTAATGTTAACAACAGACCAATCTTAAATGCCGGTTCACAGAAAATGTGGGATTTAGCTAATAGTATTCAGGAAATTAACAATAATGTTTCAATAAATTCTGTTTACCCAAATCCAGCTAAAGATTTTGCTAATATCATTATCAACCTTACTCAGAACTCCAATGTAAAAATTGAAGTTTACAATTCTTTAGGACAATTGGTTTCTTTAGAGCAAGATGGTTTGATGGAAAGCGGTGAGAACAGTTTCATTATCAATACAAGTAATTACGCTTCTGGTATTTATACCATTAATGTGACTACTTCTACTGGTATGACCTCTTCTAAATTTACTGTAGTAAAATAATATAATCTTAAAATATAAAAAAGCAATCAGCTAAGCTGATTGCTTTTTTTTTGCTCCTTGTCAAATAATTCCTTAAATTTGTTAAAGCATGAAAGCATTTACGCTTATAATTTCTTTTATCCTATTTAGCCGCAACGCTTTATTGTGCCAAAACTATTATTATTTCCAAACCAACGGCGAACAACCTGTTGAATATGATATTAATAAGGTCAACGATTCTGATAATATCCAAAAAATATTAGTGCCCAAAACTAATGACCAGCTTTCCACAACCCAGTCCATGCCCTTCCCTTTTCGATTTAAGGACCAGTATTATACAGACTATAAAGTAAGCGATAATGGATTCATCACTTTCAATACAGATAAAACCGTTTCTCACAAACCAGATTCTGTCTTTTCAAACCTCCAAGACCTCAAAAACTGCATTTTCCCCTTCTGGTTCGACTTCCAGTTAAAAAAACTACCCTTTCCCAACCAGGATTTCAGTATTAGTGTTTATTCCTATACTGCGGGTACTTCACCCAACAGAAAGCACATTATACAATATTACGGAATGACGAAGGCCAGTGATAGTCTTACCGCCAGTGTTACCAATGGTGATGTATTTGCATTTGCCATCATTCTACACGAAGGCAGTGCAGGACGCTTTGATTTTGCCTTCAATTTCTTTGGTAGGTCTAATATTAAAGGGGTATCAGGCTGCCTTGATGATGCTGGTAATGGCCTGATAGTTAAAAACAAACCTATCCCATATCCGGTTGCTATTTCATCGGATAAAAGCAATATTATCATTTACCAGTTTTATCCTGGTGTGCAGCCTTTAAAAACCCTTTACTTGAAGCAGAATATGATTGAGAGTAAATATAAAGTGAAGGATTCTGTGCTTATTAAAAGTAAAATAAGTAACCTCGGTTCTGATACTGTTTTTAAATTCAAGTACCGTTATACAATTAACGCGGCCGATACCTTAACAGACAGTATCTTTATAAAGACGGGACTTTTACCAAATGGCGAGAACACATTGACCTTTGTAAATTCACATCCTTGGCATTCCGGACAGGCTGGAAGTATCAATAATGTAAAAACTTATGCTTTGTTAGATTCAGAGAACCTGAATGTAGATTCCAATATTTATTCGAGGAATTCTAGAGTCTTGAGGATTATCGGTGCCTTGCCGATCAACAGGAATGTTATGCTTGAAATTTCCACGGGTGGATGGTGCGGATACTGCCCCA
>JBBQIF010000252.1:0-4910 GCA_038324665.1 Bacteroidia bacterium | reverse complement strand
CGCCATTTTATTTGGAAAAATATTCGAGCAAAAAAAAGTATCAGACCCTAATTGGTTAACCGGTGAAACAAAAAAAACCACCATCCCTCCCCTCCTTCCGGAATCAGTTCTTGAAAATATTCCTGAAGGCATTACTGGTGTCTATTACTTCCACGATCAGTTTGGCAATGTGTTGTATGTTGGCAAAGCCATTGATATAAAAAAAAGGATATTGCAGCATTTTGCACTCACGGGAAAGGGTAGCCGCACCTCCATACAACTAAAAAGCGAAATAGCCGATATTAGTTATGAAATAACCGGCAGCGAACTAGTAGCGCTGCTATTGGAATCCGCAGAAATAAAAAGAATAAAACCCTTATACAATGTGATGCAAAAGCGCAGCAGGGCCATCCCTTATTATGGCATTGTTTCGCAATACGATGCCTTTGGTTATGTCTCTTTAAATATCGAAAAATTGAAAGAAGGTGCTGAACCTATCAGTACAGCAGATAATATTGCCTCGGCAAGGGAGCAATTGTATAAAATGATAGAAAAGTATAATTTATGTCTCACCAAATGCAATTTGCATGCATTAGGCGGCCCCTGTTTCGATTATCAATTACATAAATGCAAGGGCGCTTGTATTAATTTGGAAGATGCAGACACCTATAATTCCCGTGCCTTTGAAGCCATCCGCAAAAACAGTTTCCAGAACGAGAGTTTCTTACTCGTAGGCAAAGGCCGCACGATTTCCGAGAAATCTGTAGTTTGTATTGAGCGTGGCCAATACAAGGGCTTTGGGTATGTGGACCTAAGTGTTGGTGAACCCGTCATGGACGATATGCTTGAAGCCATAAAGAACTATCCGCACAACCGCGACATACAGCAAATCCTCTGCACCAATATGCGGAAGCACCAGAAGGTGGTTTATCAAGTGGAGACGGGCGGCGCGGTGATGCAATGAGGGGCAGGTTGAGCATCTCATTAATAAAATTGCACAAAGCCGCGCATCTTTTTCTTCCGCTTCACTACAAGAAAAAAGTTCAGGATCGCAGACAGATACAATTGAACCATATAAGGCACAAAAGGACATATAAGAATGCAAATCCTTCGGATGTATCGTCCTGAAAAAAGTTTACATCTGGGGGTTAAATGGCCTAGGTCCTTTTTTGAACCACAAAAGACAAAAGAAAACAAAAGATATTGCTGAATAAATAATCCAAATAAAAGCCCGCTTTTATTCCCTTTTGTGTCCTTTTGTTACTTTATGGTTTTCCTTTTGTGGTTAATGGTTTTATGTTTAAACAAAATCTTCTTATTTGTTAAAGGTTTACTTTTAAAATTAATTAGCTTTTTCTATCTCATTTCAAAAACCCTCTTAAGCAATAAAAAGAAAAATCCTGCGTTACATTCCCATTACCCCTTTTTATAAACCCCACTTTTAACCCATGAAAAATAAACTCTTCATCCTCCTCTCATTATGTCTATTATCCAACGTCTCCGCCCAAGAATACAAATTCAATATTGTGTTTGAACCTGGGCAGATAACAATGGGTGATAAACAAAAAAAGGCCGTCAATGAAGTGGCTGCGCGATTAAAGGAAGCAGCATTTGTTATCTTCTACCCTTTGGCTTACGATAGCACCACAGATATCTATACCTATTCCAGCAATGCTGATAAACAAGCCAATGCCTTATCCGATTACGCCACTACCTTAGGCTTTAAATTAACCGGCATCCCCAAAAATTTTCCCAGTGGATACAGCGGCTTAAGCTATAGTGTTGTAATGAAGTACTACAAAATGAAAGACGCTGATATAGCCCAGCTACCACCGGCCATTAAAGGTACGGGCGTCAAGGGCCATTATCCCGAAAAACCTTCCCAGTTTTTTGTTATCAATCCGCTCAGAGATACCATTATTATTGGCAATGAAGGCACTAAATTGTTCTTTAAGGCCGGCAGTTTATTGACCAGTAAAAAAGTACAAATAGAACTCAAAGAATTTTATCAACTGTCAGACTATATCAAGAATGGCTTGCCGACAGTTTCCAATGGAAAAATGCTACAAACAGGTGGCAGTATTTATTTAAATGCCAAAGAAAATGATGCGACAAAAAAACAAGTACAAATCAATCCCCAAGAAGGTGTTGGTCTCGATTTTACCTTAGGCAAAAATGACAATCAAATGCAGGTTTTTATCAAAGACCCACGAACGCCCAATGAAATGAACTGGATCTTACCCCGCAAACGCACTTACAGAGAATCTTATAAAGTAACGCAAACATTTCTGGATGCAGATGGAAAAATTCTATCACAGAAAGACTATAACTCAAAAGAAGAATGGGACGCCCATGTTAAAGAAGAGGAATTAAAGGAAAAACAACGACTGAAAGAGGAAGAGATCAGAAAGGTAGAGGCAGAAAAACAACAAAAAATAGAGGCGCTGAAAGAGCAGGAAAGGCAGAAAGCATTAGCCCTGAAAATGGTCACCAGCAATAAAATGGATAGCAAGCTCAAGACCTACGACCTTGGCTATATTAACTGTGACAGATTCCCTAATGAACCCATGATTGCATTATCTGTTGACGCTGACGAGAAGTTAGAAGCAGAGTACTACTTGGTTTATACCGATATCCGTGGTGTATTGAAAGCAGATGTAGTTGGCAAGATGGTTAACTTTAATTCAGTTGCGCAAAATCGTTCTGCTGTATTAATTGCGGTATGCTTTGTAGGCAAGCAGGCTTACTATTATAAAACCTCTGTTGCCTCTGGCGGCAAATTAAGCAACAAAATAGCGTTAGCACCGGTTGAAGAAAGTTTTTTGAATCAACAGTTGGCTGCGTTGAAATAACATCTAATAAAACTTATTTAAATGTATGATTTATAGTTAAATTTGAGGCATAATAATTAATTGAATTGGTCAGATTTATACTCTTTATATTTTTTTTTAATTCCACAATTAATTTGGGGTTGGGTTTAAGCCTTGATTCTACGAATAGATTTATGACCTTCCACTTCAATACAAGGGCAATGCACAGCATAGATCTTTATACGCAGTCAGCAGATGAGCCTTTTTTAGACAATCATATTTATTCATTAGCAACAGTGGTCCAAAAAAGGATCTGGTCATACCGTTCATTTAAGCTGAATGGGTTTATTGGAATAACTGCTCAACTCATGAAAATCGGGCGCATCAGCACTTTGCAGAATTCACTTCAATTAGATAGACCGGTCAATTGTCATGCTTTGATGTTCGGGATCAACAATGGTTTATCCATTGAGAAGAGGATCCTGAAAATTAAGAACAGTCAATTACTATTTAGTGTTGGAATATGGAGCAATGGCATATTTTTATATACCATTAAAACAAAAAAACTGGTAAGTGAGCGAGGTGATATTTTTGGAAGGGATTCTGTTGTGATTGATTTTAAAAGAAATAATATTTTTTACCTGACTCCTTTTTATCAGTTAACTTTTAAGACGAAATATAAGAAAAAAGCATTCATTGGAGGTGTGAAATTAATACTTGACCACCTAGATCCAGGTTCCACAAATATTAATTTCAGGTTCTTTGTTACAAAAGGCCCTTTTAACCCATCAGGTAGTTATGGCTATTTTGCTGATTACAGACAACAGTTCGTACTGTTTTTTGGTTTTGCTATTTAGGTTTGGTGCCGTTTTATTCCTTGGTATGTGTTTCGTTGGGCAGAAAGCCTATTATTTCAAAAGCTCTGTGGCTCCAAGAGGCAAATTAAACAATAAAATAGCCTTAGCACCGGTTGAAGAAAGTTTTTTGAACCAACAGTTGGCTTTGTTAAAATAAGCTCACTTTCTCCCTCAACAACCCCACCAACCCCTCCACATTCTCCCCCATAGGCCAATGCCCGCTATTTGGCAAGCCCAACATCATAAAATTATGATCAGTTCCCAACACTTTTTTAGCAAAATCGACGGTTCTTAATTTAAATAATCTGTTTGAATTGCCTATTTAAAATTGTCTGTTATTCTTTTCCTATCTTCATTCTCCTTATCGCTTTTATGGTAAAGTTCAATAAATGTTATTTTTTGCTCAACTTCAAAATGAGCGTAAATTAAACGAAAACCCGAATTTACACCTCTTCCTTTTAAAGTTTTACATGCAATTTTTTTCACCTTAATGACGCAAGTTTTCAAACCCAAATTATCAATACGAAAACTGAATGGAGGTTTATCCTGAGGGGTTACTTCCAGAACCTTTTTTACCACTTCCAAATCAATAGTAAGCGTTCTGTATTTTTTTAAAAGGTTTTTCAGATCCTTCTTATACACTTCAAGTTCATCAAAAGTCATTTTTCTTCCATTTCATCTCCATAGTTTCTCACTGAGAAAGGAGCGTCTCTGTAAAAAGCCAATTCATAATTTATTTCTTCTCCCTCTTTTGATGCCAACCAGGGCATATCCTTATGAGAGTAATCGCTTATGGCTGCAGCAGACCAATCACTCATTTGCTCAATTACCCTGTCAATAACTTCCTTTTCGCTTGCCAATAATTGTGTCAAATCAGCTTTTTCTAATGGCAGGTAGCGTATTTGAGGATAACCGTGATATGCTGTTTTTACTCTTTGCAACTGACCCTTAATTATCATTTGGTCAATAATGGCATCCATCTTTTGTGGAACAGGACCATAAGGTAATTTGCGATATTTTGCACCTGTTAAATGCTCTTCATACAATTCATAATAGTTGAAATCTGAAAAATAGAGCAATTTGTAAAGTACCGTTTCACCAACATTTGGCTTGCCTGCACAGCGCTCGAGTATGTACAACAGAACATTTTTAAACTTACTGATTTGTAGTTTTGGCACAGAAATGCGTTCTCCACTCTGCTTTGCCTTTTTTTCTTCCTTGCTTTCAATTTCACGGTTTGCAGAAAAATCTTCAGACATAAAAT
>JBBQIF010000251.1:0-4934 GCA_038324665.1 Bacteroidia bacterium | reverse complement strand
TCTTGTATTTCCGAAACCATAAAAACAGTGTCAGTAATAAACAACTTAGAAGCAAAATAGTGCCGGCTGTGTAGCCCATTAGCAAGGTTCTGTCTATGTAATCAGAAATTTCTGTTCCCAAGGTCGTTGTTCCAATTATCACTAGCCAATATAGGACAGGAATGAATCTTTTAACTTTCAGTTGGGCAACAAGAACTAAGAAGAAAAATGCTAATGTAATCGCAATTCCAACTGTGTAACCTAGGTTCAAAGTCATTGAGATAAAATCGCCAAGTGTCTCGCCAAGCGTAGTGGCGACAATTTTCATGAGCCAAAAAATCAAGGAGATATTGGCGACTTTATTTATCAATTTATCGGTCATTTTCTAATAGTGGTTTATCTTCTGTTTTTAATGCCCGCTGGGGTGCTTGGCATGTGGTGGGTTAGGTCTACACCAGTATAGACGACAACCATAACAAAAGTAGGTTTTATAATCACTTTACAATCCAATACGATTTAAGACAGCCAAAAAATGTTAATGTTCTAATTTAATCAACTTTTAATGGTGCCCCTACGACTTGCATATCGTGATCGGCGAAAACTTTTGATATTTCTTCTTTCGTTGGTGGAGAAGTCCATTTATCCGTTATGGCAAAAAATGCTTCCATTTTCCCTGCGGGCAAATAGGAGACAATCATTTTACCTTTCTCTGTGAGCTGAACAAAGGCATGTTGAACTTTTCGCGGGAGAAAAATAGTATCCCCCACTTTCATTTGATATTTCGCCTCACCAACTTGAAATAGATATTCCCCTTCAATAATATAAAACCATTCGTCCTGGTTAGGGTGAATGTGTAAAGGGGGCCCGCCTTTGGGTGTTAACCCTGTTTGCTCAAATACTGCTAAATCGTTTTCTGTGTCTTGTCCTGAAATTTTAATATCCAAGGTGTTTATCGTCACACCTTTCATTTTGAAGTGGGTGCCAAACCTTGCCTCGCCTGCGTTAATTTTAAATCCTTTATCTGTTCTCATGGTAAATGCTGTTTTTATTTTAGCAAGTACAAGTATAGGGAATGCCGCTAATGTAGTAAGAATGAAATTTCTGCGTTTCATTGTTTGTTGGATAATTATTTGTTCAGGGTTTAAAGATAATATTGTTTTTGTTCAATTCAAAATATTTAGATTAGAGTGGTTTTTGGCATAGGTAGAACTTTTCACGCTAGCCGGATGCTTTGTAAGGTCAAGAATTGTTTTATTTTTATACTGCTAGACATTGCTTTTCTTCATGATTTAATCGTTAAGGATTAAAATGCTCATTACGTTGCATATATTTCTCCCAGCCACCAAGCTGTTTAATCCAATTGCTAATCTCATCATAAGAATCCAGCATGTTTTTTTCTGGACAATAATTCATTTCATTTTTGATAGCTTCAATATCTAAAATGGCCCTCTTTGTGAATTGCTCTGAACCAAATCTGGTGAGATTATTATTGAAACCTATCCATTCATTTAATTTTATCAAACCTTCCCATACAGCGGTAGGAATCTTAATAACCTTTAGATCAGTTTGAGTGATAGCTTTTAAAAGTGGGGTTAGCACCTCGGCTAAAGCATAAGGATGAGCATCGGACACATTATATGTTTTTGAGTTCCCGGATTTACTGTTTATACATAATTGTACTGCTTGTATAAGGTTGCTGATGTGAGTTAAAGAAATATTGCTAGTGGTATGTGCTGGAAGTATAAGTTTTTTTCCTTTAACCAATTTTAATAATCGTGGAAGTAGTAGCCTGTCATTTATTCCATAAACGGCCCTTGGCCTAAGGATATATTTAGAATATACTTTGCTTTTTGAAAGGACAAGTTGTTCGCCAAGTAATTTTGTTTTGCCATAATTTGATAGCAGATTCATTTCTGCGCCTGCTTCATTTTCCCTCATGGGCCTTTCATTAAAAGAATAGACAGATGAAGATGAAATGTAAATAAAATGGCCAGCGTCTTGACTCGCTTCAATAATGTTATCTGTACCTCGTACATTATTTAAATATAACATTTCATAAGATGCTTTATCGCTTGCTAAAGCCGCACAATGTATGATCACATCGGCGCTTATGTTAGGTGGTGTTTGGCTAATATCCCCTTTTATGTATTTACAGTCCTTGCTAACAAAACTCGCCAACTTATCTTGCCTGCCAATGCCACAAATATCATGACCCTGTTTAACATAATGATTAGCTAAACTACCCCCTATAAATCCGTTTATACCGGTAATAAAAAGTTTCATAAATGGAGATGTTGTATATGGTCTACAATGGCTTTCCTATCAATTTTATCTTGCCTTCCTTTTCTTGGAATAGTCATTTTAAAAATTGTATCGGGCAATGCTTCTTTATCAATGCTGTAATTTCCACTTCGTAATAATTTGCTTACATGGTCAATACTTGCTAGTTCTGATTCTAGCGCAAGATAAACCTGCTCGTCTTGTAATTCTTCTTTGTACACGCCCACTAAGGCTGCTTCATTTATTCCCGGGATCAATTTAATGGTTCCTTCATATAATGCAGGATAAATATTAAAATCTCGTCGGATTATCATTTCTTTTATACGGCCTAACAAAATAAGTTCTCCATCGGGTGTTATACTCCCGATATCTCCTGTTGCATGCCAGTAAGGTCGTGTTTGTTCATGATAATATTTTTCCAAAAGTTGGGGTGAATGCACTAAAATTTCATGATCTTCGGTAATTTTCACTTCAACTTCCGACAGTATTTTGCCCAAAAGATCACCTTCGCCGGAATATTTTGCCTTTGCGCGACCGTCAGCAATAGCCACGAGCAAATGCTCTGTCATGCCGTACGTGCAGGTAATGCGTGTATGCTCGGGAATGACATTTATAAGTCTGTTCAAAAACACTTGATGCACGGGCGCTGAACCTATCAAAAGGTGCTTTAAAGAGACAGGAAATGTTGTGTTGTTTTTTTCGCAGTGAATCACTAGAGGCAACAACTCACTTGGAGGACCAAAAAAGATGCTTATTTTTTCTTTTAATAACCATTGTAGTTTTTTAACAGCATTCAGTTTGTTATTCATTGTTTTCACTTTCAGTCCTGCTGCAATTCCTAATAGCATAAAATGCGGAAGATATGTGCCAACAACGTCATTGGTATCTCCCGCTATAATCTTAGCAAGCAGATTTATGGAAGTACCCATACTGCTATTCGTATGCACAACACCCTTGGGAACACTTAAGGTACCTGATGTATAGACAATGATACGACCAGTTTTCTCATTATTCACCAATTCAGGTATTGAAATATTTTCATTTAAAATTTCATCAAATCTTTTGTGCTTTTTTTGAAAAGGCATTTTCTTACCTACTATAATTTTTATAGCATTTGTTTTAACACTTATTGCTGGAATTTCTTTTTTAAATACACTAAGGATTCCTTTTAATAATGGGAAGTTATCTAAGAAGAGTAACCTACTATCAATAAACATCCATTTTGGTTTTAATTGTTCAAGTTTTGCTTCATAATTTTGTTTCCCCATTTCAGGATCAATGATGGCTATGGTTGCATTAAGCATTAATAGGGCATACATTAAAACAACAAAATCTTGACCTGGTTCTATTGCAATAACACATACATCATTTTGATCGAAATTATTATTGAGCAGATTAGTAGCTAGGGTTTTACTTTTAAAAAACAATGCTTCGGCACTAAGATGTTTTCCACTATCAACTAAAACTACTTTTAATGGATTGGTTTCGGCCAATGATTTTAGATCTGCAACTATCTTTGATATATAAAGTTTCATTACCAAATCATTAACTGTACGGAGATGCTAATACCAGATGCTAGGCCAATAAGCATTATTTTTTGACCTTTTTTAAGATGTCCTTTATCTATAGCTTCGCTCATGGCAAATGGTATCGATGCTGCGGCCATATTTCCATAATTTTCAAGCACACTGTAAAATTTTTCAGGTTGTACATTCAGCGAATGTGCTACAAGGGTAAAAGTACTGGAGGACACATGGTGCATAAAAAAATGATCTATCTCTGAGTAATTCCATCCTGCTTGTGAAAGGCAATCTTCGGCGATTCTTCCTTTTTTAGCAATAAAAATATCTCGTAGTTCTTTCGTTTTTCCTTCAAAATAAACTTTTGAACCATCGTGTGGGAACATTGAACCTCCACCAGGAACAGTGCAAAGTTGCCAATGGTCGCCATAAGTTTGAAAGATTTGGGCGTAGAGTCCACTTTCATCATTTGCTTTTTCTACAAGTGCGGCGCTCCCTGCATCACCCATACTTAAGCATGCCAATCGCTTTGACATATCCTTTTTGTTTTCAGGATTTAATTTGATAATGGTACTTAGCTTTTCGCCGGTAATAATTAGTATTCGTTTGTAAGAGGCACTTTTTATAAATGAATCTGCCACTTGTAAAGCACTTGCAAAACTGTTACAAGCATTCTTAATATCAAAAGCAGGACAGTTGAGCTTTAATTTTGATTGCGCAATATTTGCGGTTGCAGGTTCTATGAGATCACTGCTTCCAGATGCAAATAAGAGGCAGTCTATAGTTTCTTTATCTACTTTTTCAAGTATTTTTAATGCTGCGGATACGGCCAAATCAGAAGCTTGGTCATTGGTTTCACAGAATCGTCTTTCTTTAACACCAAATTTTTGTTCAATAATCCCTTTTGGCAATAGGAAAGAATTCTTATTGATCGTGTCTTCTATTTCAGAACTTAGTACTATTTTCTTTGGGGCATATCCTGCAATGTGCGCAATTCGGCTTCTTATCATATAGTTACTTTTAAAATAAGTTTCCAAGCCCACTTTGTAGACCAGTTTGAGCCTTTAATTTGTTTTACAAAAGGAACCACATCATCGTAACATAGCTCTGAAAATGTTTTTTTATATTGTCGTGCAGCTTTTTTATAAAGGGCTC
>JBBQIF010000250.1:0-4956 GCA_038324665.1 Bacteroidia bacterium | reverse complement strand
CACCTCAGTAAGTAGCTACCAAGGATATTATACCAAAGGCGGAGCCCTTGAGGTTGGCGAAAGCAGCACTAAGGCGGTTGTATATAGTTCTGTCCTCATTTTATTTTTCGATTATTTATTAGCAGAGTTATTTTTATAAGCGCTTAGAGTATGATAGAATTAATTAATCTTAATAAAAGTTTCGATGGCAAGCAAGTCCTTTTTGACATCAATGCGCAATTTTTAAAGGGTAAAAATAACCTGATAATTGGAGCCAGTGGCGGAGGTAAAAGCGTGATGATGAAATGCATGGTAGGGCTGGTAAAACCTGATAACGGGCAGATAGTATTTGACAAGCGCGATATGCTTTCACTTGGCGACCAAGAATTACGAGAAGTAAGGAGAGAAATTGGCATGCTTTTTCAGGGCACAGCTCTTTTTGATTCTTTGACAGTAGAGCAGAATGTTGATTTTCCCTTGAAAATGTTTAGCAAAATGACCCTCCCCGAAAGAAAAGAAAGGGTAAACTTTTGCCTGAAGAGAGTTAACCTAGAAAACATCAATAAAAAATACCCTAGTGAAATTAGCGGTGGTATGAAAAAAAGAGTAGGTATTGCTAGGGCAATCGCATTGGATATTAAATATTTATTCTGCGATGAACCCAATAGTGGGCTCGATCCAATCACCTCAAGAATTATTGATGCCCTTATTAATGAAATTACCAAGGAATATAATATTACTAACGTCATCAACAGCCATGATATGAAGACAGTATTTGATATTGGGGATCATATTATTTTCCTGTATAAGGGTGCCAAGCGTTGGGAAGGTAACAGGAGTGAACTTAGCCACGCACAAAAGGAAATTAAGGAACTCGATGAATTTATTAAAGCCAGTTATTTTGAATAATTAAGAATAAAAAAATGTTAAGATCGTTAAAGAAAATTATACCTGTTGCATTAATAGCAATATTATTCCAGTCGCACCGCACGGATGAAGGCATGTTTCCGCTGAGCCAACTCAGCGAAATTGATTTTAAATCGGCAGGATTCAATATCTCACAAAAAGATGTTTACAATCCGGAAGGTGTGGCATTAACCGATGCTTTGGTAAGACTAGGTGGCTGCACCGGTTCTTTTGTTTCCAGTGAAGGTCTTATTATTACCAATCACCATTGCGTTTTTGGCAGTGTAGCCAGTGTGAGCAATAAGGAAAATGATTATCTTGAAAACGGTTTTTATGCAACAGACAAAACTAAAGAACTCAAAATAGGGCTTACCTGTAGAATTACCAAAAGCTATGAAGATGTTAGCAGCAAAGTATTGGATGGCGTTAAACCAGGCATGAACCCAATAAAGAAAAATGAAATTATAGCCGGTAATATTTCCAATTTAACTAAGGAAGAACAGGCCAAATTCCCCGAATTGGCTATAGAGCTGAGCGAAATGTTTGTGGGTTACAGCTATACTTTGTTTCGTTACCAGACATTGAAGGATGTGCGTTTGGTATATGTGCCGCCTCGCACCATAGGAGAATTTGGGGGTGAGACGGACAATTGGGAATGGCCAAAGCATGCAGGTGATTTCAGTTTTGTAAGGGCTTACGTTGGTAAAGATGGTAAACCTGCCGATTACAGTCCAGAAAACATTCCTTATACACCCAGAAAACACCTCATTGTTAACCCAAAAGGCACTAAAGATAAGGACTTGGTCTTTATATTGGGCTATCCGGGTACTACCTACCGACATGAACCATGGCAATTTTTAGAATACCAGCAAGAGTTCGTATTGCCTTTTATAAGTGAATGGTATGGCTGGCGCATGAAAAAAATGGAAGAATTGGGAAAAACAGATAAGGACCGTTATTTAAAACTAGCAGGCTCCATTAAAAGTTTAGCTAATACCAAGAAAAATTTTGAAGGTAAAATGTTCGGACTGAAAGAAACCAGCTTACTGGATATTAAAAAAGATGACCAGGAAAAACTTCAAAATATGATGACAGGCAAAGAAGATACGCATTTTTTTACAATCATAGACAGCATTTATACCAAACGACTTGGTAGTGCGCAACATGATTTGCTACTCAATCGTTTCAATGGAGATTGCATGGCATTTGCTGCGGCTCTGATATTAGAAAACAGCAGGTTCTATAAAGACAAAGTCCCAGATAAAAACAATAAAGAATTCTGGAATAAGTGGAAAACAGATGTAACCAAAAGTATTAAGGATAGATACAGAATGTTGGACAGAGATCTTGACCAGGCAATTATGGCTGAACTAACTAAACGCAGCAGAAATTTACCGAAAGCAGCCGCTATAAAATCTTTGAAAAAAATAAAAACATCTGATAAATGGGTTGCAAAGGCTTATCAGGAAAGCTACTACGATGAACCTGTTTTACTTTATAAAATGCTGGATAGTATTCCATGGATAGTATATCGCAATAAAGGAAAACTTGACAAGTTGGCTCATGAGATGCTTCCTGAATTACAATCAATGAACGCGAACCAACAGGCTCAAAATGACCTGCTAGATGAGCAATTACCTCTTTTGCTGGATGGCAAATTAAAATACGGCAAAAAGAAATTTGTACCTGATGCCAACAGCACCTTGCGTTTTACCTATGGATACATTAGTGGCTACAAAGAAGGGCTGAACAAACATAGAGAACCATTTACACATAAAAAGGAAATATTTGATAAAAATGCGACTGACAATGAGGATTACAGGCTTTCTACTCCGGTGAAAGAATTACTGAAAACAGAAATAATCGCTTCCGAATTACTTGATCCTGCCAATAATGATTTGGTAGTTTGTATGCTCTATAATTTGGATACTACAGGTGGTAACAGTGGCAGTCCGGTAATGGATGCTAATGGAAATTTAGTAGGTGTTAATTTCGACAGGGCTTATACGGCCACATTAAATGATTACAGTTGGAATGCTGATTACAGCAGAAGTATTGCAGTTGATATTCGCTATGTTTTATTTACGATGAAATATTTGAACGGTGCTGACAATTTGCTGAAGGAGATGGGTGTTAATCTTTAAGAAAAACAAAGCCACAGCTTCAGAGCTTATGTTTGCAAATTGGAGTACACAGATTTAATTCTGCATTCTAATAAGTATGCTAATAAAGACCATTTATCTGAAAAAAAGCTATTTATCGAAGAGGTAAGCTTTCAACTCAACAGCATCTTCCGGCTTCAACTTACCTGCCATTACCAGTCTCACTTGACGCCTGCGCAAAGCTCCATCATATTTTTGCTTTTCTTCCTCTGTTTCAGGCTCTATGGCAGGAACTGGACTCGGGCTGTTATTTGAGTCAATAGCCACGAAAGTATAATAGGCATCATTGCATTTGTACCGCTCTCCTTTTGGGATATTGTGGGCGTAAACCTCTATGTAAATCTCCATACTGGTGGTAAATGAACGGGCCACATAAGCCTCTAGTGTAACTACATCTCCTAGCCCAATACCTTTCTGGAAGGAAACCCCATCCACACTAGCGGTAACCACAATGCTGTTACTGTGCTTTTGAGCTGTAATAGCGGCTACTATATCCATCCAGTGCAGTAGTTTTCCACCCATTAAATTGTTCAATGTGTTGGTATCATTGGGTAACACAATTTCATTCATTACAGTGAATGAATCAGAAGGTTTTTTAACAATTGTCATGGGGCAAAATTAGTGAGGAAGTTGGCAATAAACAATTGGCAATTGGCAAAGTTTATAGTTATTTAAGGGATAGTTGGAAAGCGAGCAACTATTAGTTGGCTAAATTTAAAGTTAAGTTGGGGTCGCATTCGTAAGTTTCCCGGTCGCCAATTGCAGATTGGGTTTTATTGCCAATTGCTCACTTTGCCAATTGCCAATTGGTTATTATCTTCGCACCATGTCCTATAAAATAGCACCGAGTGTATTATCTGCCGATTTTGGCAACCT
Organism: Bacteroidia bacterium; assembly: GCA_038324665.1. Taxonomy (GTDB): domain Bacteria; phylum Bacteroidota; class Bacteroidia; order NS11-12g; family UBA955; genus JABMMZ01. The sequence continues at coordinate 1,033 of JBBQIF010000250.1, read as the reverse complement.
CCAAAAAGATATTGAGATGATCAATAACAGTGAGGCTGATTGGTTTCATGTAGATATCATGGATGGTGTTTTTGTCCCTAATATTTCCTTTGGCTTTTCGGTAATGACTCCCTTAAAAAAATATGCAAAGAAACCTTTGGATGTCCATTTAATGATTGTCAATCCCGACCAGTATATTACAAAATTTGCTGAGGCAGGCGCCGCGAATCTGACTGTGCATATCGAAGCATGCCCGCATTTGCACCGAAGCATACAAGCCATAAAAGCTGCCGGAATGAAAGCAGGAGTAGCTGTGAATCCACATACAAATGTAATGCAACTTGAAGATGTGGCCGGTGATATTGATATGGTTAATCTAATGAGTGTTAATCCTGGTTTTGGAGGTCAGTCATTTATAGAAAATACATACCGCAAGATTGAACAATTGAAAAATATGCAGGCAAGGCTGGGCGTATCATTTGAGATAGAAATAGATGGAGGTGTAACTTTAAAAAACTATAAAAAACTTGTGGATACAGGAGCTACTGTTCTGGTTGCAGGAAATACTGTCTTTACTTCTGACAACCCTTCTGCCACAATAAGTTCACTTAAACAATAAATCAATATAAAATCCGTTCAATCCACATTATCACCATTTATTGAAACCGTTTTTTGTCCTAATACTATTATTTTCTATTGCCTTAATCAGGGTAAACGCGCAAAGCTTTATCATAGGAAAGGTTGTCAATGATAGCAACGAGGCATTGGCAAATGTAAATATTTCTTATAGCCAGTCAAAAAACACATTTAGGACAGATAGTGCCGGAAACTTCCGGATTCCTTATAAGGCAGGTAATATTAACAAACTCACCTTTTCTTATGTTGGTAAAATAAATAGAATGATTGATATCCCGGCACTGACCGATAATGAAGATTATCAATTATCTACTGTCACCATTTCTGCAATAAACTATATTCTTCCTCCCATTGGTGTAAAAATAAAAAAAGATGATCCTACCGGTCATATCGAACTTAAACCAATTAAAAATGGACC
>JBBQIF010000249.1:0-4970 GCA_038324665.1 Bacteroidia bacterium | reverse complement strand
GTTGAAGTAATAGACATAATCATTCACCGTTTTTTCACTTGATAGTATTTTAACCAAAAACTGACTGGCATTATACAAAGTATCATTAAAATTAAAGTTGATACTGTCGTTGCCGAAGATGCTAAATTCTCCCCCTACATTTTCTATTGTTTTGTCACTTGTTTTCCTTGATGAGATGGTTTTGCTATAATCTGCATCCAGAGCACCGGTTTCAAAATCTATAACAGCAAAGCTCTTAAGTGTGGCTCCACCTCCGGTTTTTGTCTCTGTTTTTTTATTTAATTTACTTTTAAATCTAGCGGCCTTGGTGGTGTATTTATTTTGATCGAAGGTCAAATAAACCATGATGCCATCTGTACATTTTACGGATTCCCTATCGCTAATATATGCAGAACTCTTACTATCGGTATAGCCGACATTAACGGTAGCGAGGTAGGAAATCCCATCTACGTCAAAGGCCGTTAAGGCGCCTAATGGAAATACCAGATCGCTTGGTTTTCGGATATCGGCACTGCCATTCCACTCGGAAAAATACCCTCTGTTTAGGGTAGAAAATCGCAGGTTTTTTGCCGTGGCCGGTAATGTAATATATTCCCCACTGTGACTGATAAATGTATAGGTGCCATCCTCATTGGCAAGGTCTTTAAATTTGGATAAGTTATTAATGGCAACATATTTTCCTTTGTCCCCATCTTTCATTAAATTAATCTTTATGCCGGGGTCATGCACCTGCAGCCATTGGTCGAAATTCATTAAACCATAAGGAGGTGCATAATCCATCAGGTTTTGGCTTTTGGCAGCAGATGATAAATCAGAACCAAAGGTGTGCTCCAATTGCAGGCCATGACCAATCTCATGGGCAACTGTATGCGCTTTTGGAATAGATGCGTTATTCAAAAATAGGAAGCCGAACTTTTCACCAAGGTTCATAAAACCATCTGTCTTGTCCACCGATAAGTTTAACATGAAAAGATAAATGGTATCATTTTCAATATTTTGTTTCAGGTGCTTGTATTTGCTTTTATAGTTTTCAATAAACCGCGACAATTTATTTGAATACCCTATATTCAGTAAGGTTTTACTGGCTTCTAAGCGTTCTGTTTGGGCGTCATAATCTTGTACTAATAATGATTTATCTGTCTTAACAGTCGTGTTAATTGCATAAGCATCTAATAGCGCATTGATTTCATTTTGGATGCTTTTAGAATCCGTGTTGTCGCCAATCCCATTCACCGGAATTAATACGATGTTTTGTTTTTTTACATCTGTATTGATAAGATTTAATTTGCCTAAAATCCATCGTTCTGGCGGTAATTTTGCACCTATGCTATAATTGGCAATGGCCCATATTGCATCGGCATACAAATGCATCCTTCCCGTGGCATTGATTGTAAATTCATTGCCTTTTCGGGTAAAGGGCAATAAGGTGCCATCACTTCTTACAAACCGAATGATATCGATAGGGCAGGGTAATTTTTTGCCCTGAACAAGCGTAGCCTGCACCTGAAATTTTTCACCAGCTTTGGCCAACTTCCAACCGGCATAATAAGCGGTGTCTGCAGCTTCCATTTTGTCATACGTTTTACCAGCAGTTAGTTGTGCAATTTCCAAAGCATCGTAACCGGACTTTGTATCAGCGTAAAAAAATAATTTGGCCATGCCCGGAGCCAATTCTGAGGGCGTTCCTTCGCCTGATTCTATATTCTTTACAATTGGCGTTGTAGTAGGACCCTCAGCTTCACTTATTTTTCCTGCAGGACTAACAAACCATGTTTTGCCATTGACATCTGTAATTTTAATATTGCTGCCTTTGGGTATTTTTTGTGTGCCAGCGCTTCCTTCAATAATTAATTCCCCATCAGCACCCTCAGTAATTTTTGTAATGGTTCCCGGATAGTTTAAAGTATTAAAATTATTCCAGTTAGTGCCAAAAAGTGTGCGCCATGTTTTAGCCAGATTTTTAATGGTGCGGTTGCTCAATTCAAGTGGTTCCTGCAATAGACTAATTTTACCTGTTATTAATCTTTTATCTGTATTTAAAAAAATCTTTTCAAAGGTGCATGGCAGTGGCACTTTGCCGGTAAATGGCAAGGTTACAAATCCTGCTCCACTGAAAATACCATCGCCACCGGTAGCTGCTGTCACCCTTATTTTGAAATCAGCCGCTTTGATACTATCTCCATTCTGTAAAGTCAATAATGGATTTTTATTACTTAAGTCAACAGAGGGCAATGACTTTCCGCAATTTTTGGCAAACAGGTTATACGCACTTTCCTTGTTCAGTGTTTTAAAGAAAATAGCAGTTGTCTGATCACTTTCACTTTCAGTACAAATACCACTTATTTTAAATTCATATTCTGTATCTGCTGGTAATTGATTGATAGAAAAAGCATTGCTGAACACTATCTCTGTTTTGTAAGATTTGGATCCTTTGGGCCTGTAATAAACCATATAACCTCTGAACCTTTTATTGTCGTCCCAAGTCAATTGAATTCCTGTGCCATCTCCTGCCATTGCTTTGAGGTTTTGGGGAATTGGACAACTACTGCCATAAATAAATGAAACCACCTGGCTGTAACCCCTGTTGTCGAATAAATCATTTCCGTCTGGATCAATGGCCTGCACTACTAAAGCGTAAGTCCTGCCATCTACCATTGCCGGTTCTCCCGGACCATAAATTAAAGTTGTTTGGTCTGTAATGGTTTCAAAAAAAGGCAGACCTGTACTTTGCATGGCTTCATTTGGATTGCGGCTTGCAGGCATCACTTCTATGAGGCGAATTTTATACCTTATTTTCATTAATAAGCCAGATGATATAGTATGGCGTGGTGTGAATTGAATTTGCAGGTATTGTGGTGTTTGCAGATTAATTAAGCTTTTATCTTGGGGGAGATTGATGATAGGGGGCAGGTGTTTATAAATGGCGGCCGAGGCAAATCCCCAATTACTCACTTGCAGATTCCTGTGATATTCGTAGGCACATAAACTGAAACGGTATAAGCCTTCGGGCAAATAATTACCACCAGCGATAAACTGATTTTCATTTAAACCGGCAAAATTTAAATTATTAGGATTGAATAAATCTGCGAGATCAGCACCATTTAGTACTACAGGAACGCCGGCGCTTAGCGTTATAGGTGCAAGTGGACGATAGCTTGCCTTTGTTTCGAGGGTAATGCCCGGGCCTTCAATTTTAAGATGCAGAAAAACCTCTACCACGGGTGTTGCGAAATCTTTGTTCAACAATTGTACATTGATGTGTTCAGGTTCTGTTGCGTATTGCGATAAACTGAGGGTATAAGGTGGATTGAGAAAAACAGTTGACTGAATGGCATAATTTTGCGCCAGCATTTGAAGATTAACTGTTAGTAAACAAAAGTTTAAAATGTATTTTAGTTGCTTCATGGATGATTTCAGTTTATCGTTGTGTTTGGCTTCAGTTTCTTTTTAATATCGAAAAATTCCATGTTAACAGAATAGGCCAGAGAAACAGTTGTTTCATTACTTCTCAGGGTATGCGTATAAAGGCTAGTTGTTGGTGAATCCCTGCGGTTTAAGATTAAAAAGGAAAACGAAAAATTATGAACCTTATGAGCGGTATAGTTCGCCATCCCACGCATATTCATTACCCCACCTGAGTTGGTTTTTTGATAGTAAGCGTTCGTATAACTTAATGACAAACCGGGACGCAATTTTTTTTGGAAAAAGGGTTTACTTATACTAATGAGCGGACAGATATTCACCAACTGTGCATTGTTGATAGAAGTTTGACCTGCATTTAATGAAACCACGATAGTTTGACCAGATTTGACCCTGTTATAAGCATAGGATATGTTGGCATTATAGAATGCATTTGAATTAATGGTTTTCTCATGCTGTTGATCGGCTGCCACCTGATAAGTTAAGGTATGCGAAAGAGTAGAAATAAAACAGGTATCACTGTGCAAAATGTAGAATATATTAGCACTAATATTTTGTGAAATCTGGCGAAAATTTAAGGTATCCCAGGCAAGGTAAGGGTTAATTTGGTTCTGATAATCTGTAAATGGCCGTAAATTGGTATAACTTAGAAAATTGGAATAACTCAGGTTGAGGTTAAATTTTTTATTTGGCCTGAAACTTATATTCCCATTGCCTGCAAAGCGACTTAATGTACTCAATTTTGTTTTGCTCAAGTTGTCGTGCTGAAGACCGGCATTCGCAGTAATGATTATTTTTTGCTTGGCAAAAGGGGCAGAAAAACCAAGTGTTATATTTTCGAGGTCGTTATTGAAATAATAAGCACCCAAGGTTTTATAAAAAGGGTCCACTCGCTGGTAGGCTACATTAATATTACCTTTCCCTATGGCATAAGCAACACCTGTTTTAATTGCTTGTCGAATGCTAGTGGAGCTATTAGTCGTTTTAAATTTCAGTAATGAGGGTAAGGCCGTATTTTCACCATTTGCTTTTAGATTCTCAGTGAGCATAGAATAGGATATTTCTGCATTGACACTTAATTTTTTAATCAATGTTTTTTGCATTTGCAAACTTGAGGTCCAGTTTTGCTTTGCCTCAATCGGTTCTTGAATAGCATAAGATTGGAGTGAATTAATTTGATCTTTAGCAGAAAATAGCACAAGGGCCCATTGACCTACTTTGGCATCATTGATGCCTATTTTACAACCGCCACCCATCCGTTTATAGGTTGGTATTATATTGTTGTTATTGATTAAGTTTTCGGGGTTTATTGCTTTTTGAAACTGTCCATAAAATGTGCTGAAGAAGAATTTGCCGGGTGTTAAATCAATAGCGGCGCCACGAAATAAATGCCCACTAACGGTGTAGGGTGAGTAATTGCAAGCGATGGTGCCAAAATGTGTAGAGACCCATTTGTAATTAGGATGAATAGAGGTTTGATTGAAGGTAGGTTGGGTATATTGATTCCCCAGGTTGGAGTACATAAAATTAAAAGGCGCATTGATAAAACC
>JBBQIF010000248.1:0-4973 GCA_038324665.1 Bacteroidia bacterium | reverse complement strand
CATCACCAATTGACTATTTATTACATCTTGGTTTGACTTTAGAAGGGAATGCTGTGTGATAAGTAAAAATTGTTGCTGTAGGGCAAGCGGTGTGTTACTTCTATTCAAAAACTTTGCATAGGTATTGATAGCTGAGGTCTCGCCATAGCAGCATAACTGGAGAAGCGCCTTTCGTTGATTTATTGAAAGGGCAAACTTAATATCTATCCATAACCTAAAAAACATCCCCGGAATTTTCGTTCTATCATTTGGCTTGCCATCTAATACCAGAATTTCCTTTATAAGTTCTTTTTTACATAGTACACTTGTTAGCCTGAAATCGTTAAATATGTTTTTTAAGTACCCATCACCAACCTTCCCAAGTGCTTTTTCGTAATTCTTAATTCTTCTGTTGTTGGTTTGAATAAGGGAATTCAATATCGCAATTGTTTTTTTTGTTTTCATAACATGAATCTCAACTTGAAATACAAAGGTGAACCATATCAAAAGTCAAAATGTTACATCACAATCGGAAAATATTATATTATTTGCATATATAAGTATCTCTGCTTTTAAAATTGAATTATAATGTCTATTGTCAACCGGATTGTACTAGTTGCAAAGGTAATACACAGCTTTATTGATAATCATCATAAGTAAAGTTTGTTATCAGTTACTCCCTGTAGAAGCCTTTTTTTTCGCCTTTTCTTTTTTCTTGAAATAACGCCTTAGTAAAAAGTTGTGCTGCGCAGCCTCAAGGTCCTCATTTAGCTTTTCAGTACTGCTCTCAAGATTTTTAATGGTTTGCTTCATGCGTTTACCCGATTCTTCATCGTGAAGCAGCACGCCAATCGTAGTATTGGGATTATTACCTGCTTTTTTGAGGTCGCTCACCAATAAATTAGCAGTATCAGCCATTTTTTGTAAGTGGATAACGGTAGTCTTAATGGAATTGAAGACAATGGTATCAGACACGAGTTCATTAGCAAGTGTACCTTTTTTATTGAGTCCTGTGCTGAAAGTATTAAGTGAGCTAATCAATTGTTGCGCCTTGAATGAGGCAGCCTGTAAGGATAAAGTAGCTGCATCGATGTTTTCATAAACTGAGTTGTCATTCAAGAACTTTCCAATAGTGCCTTCACCATTCGCCAAATTGTGGGTAATCGTTTTGAAATCTGTGGTGATTGACAACAGATTTTTATTGTTTTCCTGTAGCGTATTGATCATGTCTTCTGAAGAAAAGGTTTTTTCTACCCCCAGCGTGTCGCCGTTCTGCACCTCTGGCGCCCTAGAAGTGCCGCCATATATTACCAGAATTTTATTACCGATTAGGCCATCTGTACTTATTTTGACCATTGCATCTTTGCGGATATATTGCTGAGCTTTTGTTTCAATTTTCATGATGACTTCCACCTGCGACTTACCATGAAACTTTAGGTTACTGACTATGCCTATTTTAACCCCGGAAAACCAGACATTATTTCCTGGTTGCAATCCGTTAACATCATCAAAAAGGGAAATAACATTCATTTTCTTTTTAAATGTTTCATGTAGATTGCCTACCATAAGGATTCCGCCAATGAGGAATAATATTCCTACAAAAACAAATAGACCTACTATTACCTGGCGTTTATTAGATGATTCGTTCATTAGATATTGTATGGTTATTGTATAAAATTATAATTAAAAAAGCTCTTTATCTGTTCATCATTTGTGTTAAATACCTCGTCAAATGTGCCGATTTTCAAGAATTGGCCATCAAGTAGTATGCCAACCCTGTTACCGGTTGTTTTGGCACAAGTAAGATCGTGCGTAATAATTACCGAACTGGTATTGTATCGCTGCTGAACTTCAATGATAAGTTCATTTATTTCGGCACTAGTAATGGGGTCTAAGCCAGAAGTAGGTTCATCGTATAGCATTATTTCTGGCTTGAGTATCAATGTACGTGCAATGCCAATTCTTTTGCGCTGCCCTCCTGAAAGGTCTGCAGGCATTTCTTTTGATTTATCTTTTAATCCTACTGCGTCTAATACTTCGTTAACAGCAAGATCAACTTCCTTATTACCCAAGTTTTTTATATTCATCGTTAACGGAAATGCAAGGTTTTGGTATACATTCATGCTGTCATATAGTGCGCTGCTTTGGAATGAAAAACCGATGCGTAATCTCAATGCATCTAGTTCCTTACCTTTCAATTCTGCTACATTTTTTCCAAGTACAGTTACATTCCCTTTATCTGGTTGCAGTAGACCCACCATTATTTTTATCAAGACAGATTTGCCTGTTCCCGATTTTCCCAAAACAGCAACATTTTCGCCTTTAAAAACATTAAAATCAATACCTTTCAATACATCAAGGTCACCAAAAGATTTATACAATCCTTTGATGGAGATTACGGATTCTTCCTTATTGATGGTATGTTGTTTGTTATTTTCTTCCATTTTTAAAAATACCTTATCCAATTGGCTACTTGCACAACAACAATTTCCTCAATAAAAACCAGGAACATGGCCAAAACAACTGCTTGGTTGGCAGCTTTACCTACGCCTCGGGTTCCCTGCGTGGCATGAAATCCTTTGTAACAACCAATAATGCCTATGGTGAATCCAAATATCACTGATTTAATGACTGCAGAAAACAAATCAAGAAAACTAAGGGTTGAGAATGAGTTTTTATAAAAGCTCAGAATGCTTGTACCTTCTTCTGAATGAACATTAATATATGAACCTATGAGTGCTACAAAACTGCAGTACAAAGCCAGTATTGGAATGGTGATAGTGGTAGCCCATACACGGGTAACAGCCAGATATTTAAATGGGTTAATGGCTGATACTTCCATTGCATCGATTTGCTCTGTTACTTTCATCGAACCTAGCTCCGCACCAATACTAGAACCTACCTTACCTGCACATATCAGGGCTGTTACCAGCGGACCTAAAGCCTTAATGATGGCAATACCTATCAAAGATGGTAACCATGATGTGGCGCCAAATTCCTCTAAAGAAGGTCGTGATTGCTTTGTAAAAACGATGCCGATGATAAATCCTGTAACCGATATAAGTAGCAATGATTTTAAACCCACTTCAAAACACTGATTAATGAGTTCACGGAAGTGGAAGGGTGGCTTAAGGGCCTCCTTAAAAAAACGAGTCGTAAATTTATAGGCGTTGTTGACGTCTGCAAAGTATTGATCAATTCCTTTTGAGAATATATATTTTTTTTTAGTATTTTTGGTCATCCAGCTTGGTTTAAGGCCATACGCTATTATTGTATAAATTGATAAATACCTTGCAAAGTTAAAGTTTAATTAAAAAGAAAGGTTATATGACTTTTAAAAAAAGTTGTATTATTCTCACTTATCAATAAGTGCAAAATAGCATCAATGACCAGTTATCTGTAGGGCCAAATTGAAATTACGAAGTGGTAAGTGTTGTAAAGCTATTACAGCAAGCCCGAGATAAACTGACTTATGCTAAGGTTAAATTCATTGGGTTGTTCCATATTAGAAAGGTGCCCAGCATTTTCGATAATATAGAAGATTGAATGATTTATTCTTCGATGCATGGATTCAGACTGAGTAACCGGAATCACCTTGTCTTCCTGGCCACATAATATTAAAGTGGGAATACTGATTGCATTGAGGGATTGACAAGTATCTTCTCTGTTTGCCAATGCTTTTAGTGTGCCAGTTATGCTTGTTAAGGAGGTATTCTGAATTACATTTTTTATTTTTTCAACTATCTCTTTTTTTGTTTCCAGAGATTGTGGGCAAAAAAGGTTTTTTACAGCCTCTTCTGCGTATTCTTTCAAACCACTTTCTTGTACTTGTTGAATGGCTTGCATTCGTTTTGCTTTAGTTTCAGTAGAATCGGCAATACATTGTGTATCGCATAATATGACAGCACGGAACCTTTCAGGGAAGCGCTCTACAGCATTTAATAAAATATAACCGCCCATAGAAAGACCGCATACTACAGCCTGTTTTATTGCCAACATATCCATGAATTTCACGAGGTCGTCTGCAAATAAACTGATACTTTTTTCCTCTTTACCGGCAGTTGATTGCCCAAAACCACGGATATCAAAAGCGATTACACGATAGTATTTTTTCAGGAAATCTACCTGATTTTCCCATGAAGATTTATCAAATGGAAACCCATGAATGAAGATAATGTTTACACTGCCTTTGCCAAGATCGTCATAGCAGATAGTGCAGCCGTTTACATTAACGTTTAGATTTTTGCCTTCCTGATGAATTGTTGCCATGTTGATGTTTTATAGTTTTGGGAATATTATTCCTTTTAATGGGTTAAAATTACACTGAAAAATGGGCAATCATTTAAATTCCTTTTGCACTTCATTGATATCGACAATCTTTCTTGCATGTGTAATTGATTTCCTTTGAAAACGCGAAGTCTGGCGAGGTTGATACACCTCTTCCAACTGTGCATTTTTACACAATGGTTTGCCGGGATGGTTATCTTTCGGTATTTCAAGCTCCGTTTTATTGGCGTTGATAAATTCCAAGTTGTGCGTATCAGGGAATTTAATATTTTGCTTTTCAGAATAATTTTTGTCCATCTCCTTAAATTTTTAAACAGGAAATCGTAATTTGTCTTTTGCAAAGGTCAATAGTACATTTTGTAAATCTCTTATATATTTTTCAAATTAATTTACAAGAATCACGCCTACAATTGTGATTTTATGACCGCGTTTTGTTTTTCCTTCTTTCATTTTTGAATTTCTTTCTAGGTGACATATCATTCAATTCATTCATTTCCATGTATGCATTTATCAAAGATTCCGGCATTTCACCTTTATAGTCAATTTTAAAGAAAGAAAAACCATTGTATGGTACAATGTTACTGCTACTATGTATTTTTATCTGTTTCTCTACACCTTCGTCGTTAAAAAAGGATAGAAAAGCATCGACCCTCTCCTTATTTAATTGCTGGAATTCCCTGTCAATAATATCTGAATCAACAAATGCG
>JBBQIF010000247.1:0-4986 GCA_038324665.1 Bacteroidia bacterium | reverse complement strand
TGTACTGCATTTTTTTACTGGACAGCATAAAGATTACCACATGCCTACTGATGATGAAAACCTTATTAATTACCATGGTATGTTTTTATGTTATGAGGTAGTCATGCAGACAATTGGGAAAGTCAATAAAACCAAATCCTTTCCGTTTACAGCCACTAAAAATGATGAATCAGCGCGCATGAGTTTTAAAGTAACCCTTGGCGTTATGCTTGATTACGCCTATGACAACAGGGGAGCCAGGATTGAAGGTGTTACTGAAGGCAGGCCTGCTGAAAAAGCGGGCATTATAAGCGGGGATATTATCATTAAGCTAGGGAATTATGTTATAGGTAGTGTGCAAGATTATAGCAATGCCCTTGGTAATTTTAATAAGGGCGAAACAGTTACTGTAATCATTAAAAGAGGTAATGAGGAAAAAACATTGACTGTTACATTTTAATTAACTATAATGAAGATAATCGACCATATTTCAGGTTCTAATAAAACACTGTTCTCCTTTGAAATATTACCCCCTTTAAAAGGAGATAGTATTGAAAGTATTTACAAGGGAATAGATCCATTAATGGATTTCAAGCCCTCTTTTATTGATGTTACCTATCACAGAGAGGAATTTGTTCTTAAGAAGCGAACCGACGGATTGTTTGCCAGGGTAGCAACAAAGAAAAGGCCTGGGACAGTGGCGATATGTGCCGCTATAATGCATAAATACAATATAGATGCAGTGCCACATATTATTTGTGGAGGATTTACCAAAGAAGATACAGAAAATGCATTGATAGATTTAAATTTTTTAGGGATAGATAATGTACTTGCCTTAAGGGGCGATAACCTTAAAAATGAAACATTGTTCTCTCAGGAATTGGGAGGGAACGCCAATTCGCTTGAATTGATTCATCAGATAAAGAATATGAACAGTGGGATATACCTTGACGAGGAATTGAGCAATGCAAATATCACAGGATTTTGTATTGGAGCAGCCTGTTACCCTGAAAAACACCACGATGCGCCTAACCTAAGTGCCGACCTTAAATTCCTTAAGAGAAAAGTGGATACCGGTGCTGAATTTCTAGTGACTCAGATGTTTTTTGATAACAAGAAATATTTCGAATTAGTTGAAAAATGCAAGGAGAATAATATTTATGTGCCAATGATACCGGGTGTCAAACCATTGGCTAATAAAAAACAACTCAGTATTTTACCCAAATTATTTAACATCGACATTCCTTACGAATTGAGTGAAGAAATGGAAAAGGCCAAAACACCTGAAGCTGAAAAGCAGGTGGGAATTGAATGGGCAATTGAACAGTGCAAGGAACTAATTAAAGCAAAGGTTCCAGTACTTCATTTCTACACAATGGGCAAAAGTGAAACAACAAAAAAGATTGGTGAACAAATTTTTTAATCGAAGAACTTGTGCAAGGTATTGTAATAAAATCTACCGGAAGCTGGTATAAATTAAAGGTTGCTGATGGCAGTATACTAGATGCGCGAGCTAAGGGGAAAATACGCTTACAGGATATTAAAACCACCAACCCCATTGCAGTTGGGGATTCAGTTTTGTATGAACTGGAATCTGGCGGAGACCAGGTCTATGGTGTTATAAAGGAAATAAGCAAACGCCATAATTATATCATTCGCAAAAGCAATAAATTAAGCAAGCAGGGACAAATTATTGCGGCAAATATTGACCTCGCTTTATTGGTTGTTACCTTATCATCACCTAAGACATCGCTCGGGTTTATCGACCGTTTTCTGGTGATGGCAGGTGCTTTTCATATTCCAGTATCTTTGGTCTTCAATAAAATGGATAATTACACTGCCGAAGAAACAAGGTATTACAATATTTTAAAGCAATTATATGAAAATTTGGGTTACCCAACTATCCTTACCTCTATTTTCAAACAGGAATATGCTCCTTCCACCCAATTGGGAGACGTAATTCAAGGTAAAACTGTATTGATCTCCGGCCATTCGGGAGTGGGTAAATCAAGTATTCTCAACGCGATGATGCCAGAGGCAATGCAGAAAGTTGATAAGATTAGTATGCACAAGAAAGGGAAACATACAACCACATTTGCAGAGATGTTCTTTCTAAATGAAAATACGGCGATCATAGATACACCGGGTATCCGTGATTTCGGTATCATAGATATTGAAGAAAATGAGATAGGGCATTATTTTCCTGAGATTAGGCAATGGATGCAAAAATGCAAATTCAATGATTGCAAACATCTGAATGAACCTGAATGTGCGGTAATAAAGGCTTATGAGGAAGAATTAATAGCGCCATCTCGTTATTACAATTACTTGAGCATCTTGGAGAACAAGAATATTTTCGAGTAATTTTTTTACAAGAATGCGACAAAATATTTTTTGAAATCCTCGAAAAAAGTGTTAAAATTGCATTTAAATAGTAAAATATTATATAATAAACCAAATTGTTACAATGAAAAAATTATTAATTTTAGCCTTATCAGGCTTTATTTGTTTATCGACTAATGCGCAGTGTTTAACCGATCAGGTGAATCTTGAGATTTTGAGCAAGGATTCCAATTTAATGAAATTACACAAAAATTTCTATGCTACTATCCCTAGTGGCCCATCTAGCGGCTCAAAAAGGGCTGGTAAAATTATCATCCCTGTGGTGTTTCATGTTATCCACACGAACGGAACTGAAAATATTACTAGAGATCAGATCTTCGATCAGATACGTATTCTCAATGAGGATTACAGCTATACCAATCCAAATAAGGCAGCGATTCGCAGCATGTTTTTAGGCGTTGCAGCTACGATGGACATCGAATTCCGTTTGGCTCAGGTTGATCCAAATGGCAATTGCACTGATGGTATTAACAGGGTTTATAGTTCAGGGCACGTCAATGCCTATGAGAATGTTAAATTTATTCCTCTAGCGCGCTGGCCCAATAATCACTATTTGAATATTTGGGTAGTTAGTTCTATCAATTCTGCCGGTGCGCCTGGAAATGGAACTATTTTAGGTTATGCTACTTTTCCTTCTTCTTCATCAGGTACAACCTACAATTCAAGGGATGGTGTTGTTGTGAGATCCGATTATGTTGGCTCAATTGGCTCAAGCGACGCAAGCAAAGCAGGCAGAGTTTTAACACATGAAGTTGGTCACTACCTTGGATTATACCATCCATTCACAGATAGTTGTACTTTTCCTAATGATTTTTGCGATGATACCCCTCCAGTTGCAGGAACATTCACAAATGCGAATTGCAACCCTAATATCAATTCATGCCATAATGATACTGCACCTGATTTGCCTGATCAGTTCGAAAATTATATGGATTATTCTAGAGGTGGTTGTCAGGCCATGTTTACTAAAGATCAGAAAAAAATTGTTGACCATACTTTTGAAACCTATGATTTTCGTCAAGAACTGGTTTCAGCTGCAAATCTTAAAGCAACAGGTGTTGATAATCCACCTGCGCCGCCATTAGCAGGAATTAGTTCCTCAACACGTAGGGTATGCGCTGGTAAGCCTGTAACTTTTTACGATATTTCATGTCAAGCACCAGCAACTAGCAGAACTTGGACTTTAAATGGCTCAAGCGCACCAACTACATCAGCTATAAGTCCTACAGTTACCTATGCACAACCGGGACTATACGAGGTTAGCCTTACTGTTACCAATGGTGCAGGATCGAATACAAAAACAGAAACAAACTATATTGAGGTGGTGCGGAGCGCAGCATTTGACAAAGGCTTCCTGGCACAGACATTTGAGAACCCCAACTTTGAGGGTGATGAAGGCTGGCATATTTTAAGGGATCCCGGAACTACTAGTGCCCAAAATTTCACTAGAACAACTTATGCCTCTTATACTGGAACCGCGTCACTGGTTGCGCCAATTAATTACTCAACAAGAGCAGGAAATTTGTTCAGGTTAATGTCTCCTGCTATCGATCTAAGACCTTTGACCGGACAAGGTCCGAAACTATCCTTTATGGCCGCCTACGCCAAACCAAATTCAACTTCTGTTGAAGTATTAAGGGTTCTAAGCTCAAAAGATTGTGGTAATACTTGGACCCAACGCTATCAAAAGCAGGGCGTAGATATTTATAGTGTTGCCGGTGGCGCTCAGATTTTTGTACCAGAAAATCAATCGCAATGGAGACTGCATTCAGTGCTTTTGAACTTTGCACAAGCTGATTCTAATGTTATATTTATTATTGAAGTGCAGAGCGGAAGTGGTGGTGCATTGTATATCGATAATATCAATATTAGCCAGTTTAATACAAGCGTCAATAATGTTACGATTAATAGGGACCTTAATATTTACCCTGTTCCAGCAAAAAGTGAAATAAACCTCGGGTTTGAATCATTTGAAAGAGGTGAAGGAACGATTGAAATAAGCAATGCCATAGGGCAATCTGTTTACAAGAATACCCAAAGTATTGTTGAAGGTGATCAAGTACTGAATATTGCACTGAATGATAATTTCAAATCTGGTATTTACTTTGTGTCAATTAAGATAGGCAACCAGGTTATTATTAATAAATTTATAGTAGAATAAGCATTAACTTATTTTCAAAATGAAAAAAATAGTTATATATCTCGTATGTATAACTATTTTTTTGCAGTTTGGTATTGTTGCTTTTCAAACAGCTACTCGGATTGTTAACCATAAAATGTTGGTGAAAGCCAATATAAAAAACGGCCAATATAATAACCTATTAATTTATTTCAATATTCATAATCTTAAAGAAGCCAAATGGGAGAATGAACAAGAATTTGAATTGAATAACAAGAAGTATGACATCGTAAAGAAATGCATTTTTAATGGCGTACTCTCATATGCTTGTATCAACGATGAAATTGAGAATAATCTTATCAATTTTTTGGACAAAACAACAAAAAAGTCCAAAGAAAATGAAGAATATATAAAAAAGATTAGCCTGTATTTTAACAATACTATAAAATTCCATTTCGAATATTATAGTGCTCAATCAGAACCGG
>JBBQIF010000246.1:0-5044 GCA_038324665.1 Bacteroidia bacterium | reverse complement strand
TTATGAGGGAGTTTTGATTGGGGAAAGTTGGCAATTGGCAATGAGCAATTGGCAATAAGCAATTGGCAAAGTGTAATTGTTAGTTTAGAGGATATTTCTAACAGATTGATATGAAAGTTGGGAAGTTGGCAATTGGCAATGAGCAATTGGCAATGAGCAATTGTTAGTTTAGAAGATATTTCTAACAGATTGATATGAAAGTTGGGAAGTTGGGGATTAGGAGAATTGGCAAATAGGAGAGTTGGCATCCATATCAAGCTCAGGATACCATGGAGAGTTGGCTGTTGGCAAAGATTTACAACAAAACACTAGCCACTAAATACTATCCACTAATCACTTGCTATTAACCACCACTAACCAAATTACGGATTTTTTTATAATTTTGCAACCGTGGATACAATGGAACAACAACAAATAACGATAAAGGGCAGTGACGATAAGAAAATTACCTTGGATATTACCCTGCCTGTGAGCAAGGTGAAAACACCGGTGGTGATATTTTGCCATGGATTTAAAGGTTTTAAAGATTGGGGTCATTTTAATTGGGTAGCATCAGAATTTGCAAAACAGGGTTTAGCATTTTTGAAATTTAATTTCTCGCACAATGGCATTACTGAGACAGATTTGAGCGATCTAACTGACCTTGACACCTTTGGTAAAAATAATTATACGATAGAGTTAAGGGATTTGGGTGCCGTGATTGATTTTATCGAAAAAGATGCAGAAAAATTCAATATTGATAAACATGAAATTTACTTGGTTGGCCACAGCAGGGGTGGGGGAATAGCCCTTCTAAAGGCAAGTGAAGATAAGCGGATTAAAAGACTCACCTTGTGGGCCTCGTTGTCAGAATTTGAAAGTTTCTTCAGGCCGGAAACCATTGAAAAATGGCAGACGGAAGGAGTGGTTTATGCACCCAACAAACGCACCGGACAAAATTTGCCACTTTTCAAACAGTTTTACGATAATTTTATTGAAAACAAAGACCGTTTAGATGTTCAAAAAGCAGCTAAATTATTAGGTATTCCCTTATTGATTATCCATGGCGAGAAGGACGAAAGTGTTAATATTAGCCATGCTGAATCCTTGTATGATATTGTTAAACATTCTGTATTTATAAGAGTGGAAGATGGCGACCATACCTTCGGCGCAAAACACCCTTTTAATCCAGAAACGGAAGTAACAGAAATGCTGGAGGAATTGGTAGAGAATACGGTGGAGTTTTTTGTGGATTGACATTCGTACTTTGCTGGTGAGTACCTAAAAAGGCATAAATTAGCCGCAAAACAATAAATGAGGTAATGTATGAAGTTGGCTATTCAGATGTGAAAGCGTTCCGCGAAGTATTTAGAAAAGTTACGGGTATGTCGCCAATTGAATATAGGAGTAGGTATAATAGGGAAGTGTTGATTCGGTAGGGGGGGGTAAAACCAACCTATTACCATTTTGATTAGAAATTTGAATGTAAAGAATTACTTTCAGTGAATGAGAATTCCAAATATTTTTATTGACATTAGAAAAACTTTTATTTACATTTGCAGTCCTTTTAAATAAAAGGTCGGATGGCCGAGTGGTTAGGCAAAGCTCTGCAAAAGCTTCTACAGCGGTTCGAACCCGCTTCCGACCTCAACAAAATTAAGTTAATCCTGCTTCTGCGGGATTTTTTATTGCTCAAAGCAACTCATCAAGCTTGCTAGCATTGGTTGTGTATGTGCAATAAAACTTTTGCACAACAAAAGAACTTAATTTTGTAGAACTGCCCACCCCTTGCGGCTCATTTGCCGCTAGGCGAATAACAATCTCATAGAAATATGAATAAGCAACAAAACAGTTATTCACGAAAAAGCATTCTAATTTGTTAAATATTTGCAATTACCTAAAGAGGTAAACGAGCAGTGAATGCTTCTATTCATTCTTAAAAACATGGTAAGAAAAATTTGTTATTAACTCTATAATGACAAAGGATTTTACAAGTTTTAATTACTGCTTTGACAAAAAATCCTCAAATGTTGATTTCTTACCTGTTTTAATTGGAAAATTTCCTTACTTTTGCACCAAATTTTAAAAACCACAGGTAAATGGCAAATATTGGAAAAATATCACAGGTAATCGGTCCGGTAGTGGACGTAAACTTCAGTGCTGATGGCTCAAAACTCCCAAGGATTTATGATGCATTAAAGGTAACTAAATCTGACGGAACCGTAGTTGTACTTGAAGTGCAACAACACTTAGGCGAAAATACAGTGAGGACTGTAGCAATGGATAGCTCAGACGGGCTAGTGCGTGGAACAGATGTTATAGATACTGGGATTCCAATTTCTATGCCAGTTGGCGAAAATATCAAAGGCAGATTGATGAATGTTGTAGGCGAAGCCATTGACGGAATCAATATACTGAACGAACCGGTAAGCAGACCAA
Organism: Bacteroidia bacterium; assembly: GCA_038324665.1. Taxonomy (GTDB): domain Bacteria; phylum Bacteroidota; class Bacteroidia; order NS11-12g; family UBA955; genus JABMMZ01. Next base: position 2,626 of record JBBQIF010000246.1, on the reverse strand, counting down.
TTCATGCAGAGGCACCTAAATTTGATACACTTTCTACTAGTGCGGAACCGCTTTATACTGGTATCAAGGTTATTGACTTATTGGAACCCTATGCAAAAGGAGGTAAAATCGGTTTATTCGGTGGTGCCGGTGTTGGTAAAACGGTTTTGATTATGGAATTGATTAATAACATCGCGAAGGCGTATGAAGGTATGTCGGTGTTCGCAGGTGTTGGTGAACGTACACGTGAAGGAAATGACTTATTGCGTGAGATGATCGAGTCTGGCGTTATTAAATATGGTGAAGAGTTTACCAAAAGCATGGAAGAAGGCGGATGGGACCTTTCCAAAGTAGATACAGAAGAATTAAAGAAATCACAGGCTACTCTGGTTTTCGGTCAGATGAATGAGCCTCCGGGAGCACGTGCTCGTGTTGCTTTATCGGGTTTAACCGTTGCTGAATATTTCCGTGATGGAGAAGGTGAAGGTCAGGGTAAAGATATCCTATTTTTCATTGACAATATTTTCCGTTTCACACAAGCGGGCTCAGAGGTGTCGGCTCTTTTAGGTCGTATGCCATCTGCGGTGGGATACCAGCCAACATTGGCTACTGAAATGGGTGTGATGCAAGAACGTATTACTTCAACTACAAGAGGATCTATCACTTCAGTACAGGCTGTTTATGTCCCTGCAGATGATTTGACCGATCCAGCACCGGCTACAACATTTACACACTTGGATGCAACAACGGTATTAAGTCGTAAGATTGCCGAGCTTGGTATTTATCCTGCAGTTGACCCTCTAGATTCTACTTCTAGAATTTTATCTCCTGAAGTTTTAGGAGCAGAGCACTACAATACCGCTCAACGTGTTAAACAAACTTTACAACGTTATAAAGAATTACAAGATATCATCGCCATTCTTGGTATGGATGAGTTGAGTGAAGAAGATAAATTAGTTGTATCGCGTGCAAGACGTGTTCAACGTTTCTTATCTCAACCTTTCCACGTTGCAGAACAGTTCACTGGTTTAAAAGGTGTATTGGTTGACATTAAAGATACCATTAAAGGATTCAATATGATTATGGATGGCGAGGTAGATCAGTATCCTGAAGCTGCCTTCAACCTTGTAGGTACAATCGAGGATGCCATAGAAAAAGGAAAGAAATTAATGGCAGATGCCAATAAATAAGTAAGATGCAGGTAGATATTTTAACTCCCGATAAGTCTTTATTTTCAGGCGAGGCAACTATTGTTACCATTCCTGGTATCAGTGGCAGTTTTCAGATAAAGAATAACCACGCGCCAATTATTTCTGCCTTAGGAAAAGGTAATATAGTAATAGAAGGTGGTGCTGATGGAAAAATGGAATTTGAGGTTAAAGGCGGCATTGTAGAAGTGTTGAAAAACAAAATTATTATCTTGGCTTAATTGCATAAGAAGGAAGAAAAATAGAATGAGCCCAGACTGTTAAAAGTCAGGGCTTTTTTAATGAGACTTAATCTTAGCGCTTTTACAGATAACATCCAATATATAATTTCATGATCAGGTTTTTTTGGGAAACTCCCGGGTAGCATATTATCAATGGGTTTTCTATGCCAATATAGGCTACTGTTGATAAGAGAGTGACTATCAATGTGCTTTTTGTGCACTAATATTATTGTATGATAAAAGGGAATAAAGTATTATAAAGGCTCTCATCTTCTGTCAACGAAGTTATGATTAAAACAGTATAAAGCAAAGAAATATAACACCACGCACCCTGAGCGGAGTCGAAGGGAGCGGAGTCGAAGGGAGCGGAATCTCAAGGTGCAAAAATTTCACCCAAGCAATTGGCAATATTCCTCAGGAGAAAGTACTGCTATTTTTGAATGTGTAAAGTCATGTGAATTTTGGGTTACTATAACATCAATTTTAGTATCTAAAGCACTATAATATTGTATGGCATCCTCAAGGTCAGAAAATTTAGAGGTCAGTGCAGACTTCACAATTGCTTCATTTTCAGTCGTGATTCTGAACGGTTTATAAATGTGTTGAGCCATGTCTTTTACCTTTTTTTCAGACTTGAATTGTTTGTAAAGGAAATAGGAGGTAATCGCAATAGTAGTAGGGGAAATGAAGGTGTGTCTGCTCACATTAAGTGAAAGATTAACGGCATCTGTGCAACTCCTGTGATTGATAGAAGAGCTCACAAGCCAATCAATAATGACATTGGCATCAAAAAAAACAGTGCGCATATTTAATTAAACCGTTTTTGGTGCTTTTCAATAATTGTATCAGCTATTATTGATTTTTTTGAACTGTTGTTTTTTAATGATATAATGCCTGCAAACTTTGCTGCATGCGAATTAAGATGATTGTTGGGATTAGGATGATTTGATCTCATATTGATATAGGTTTCTAGGAATTCTGAAACGATATTTGAAATGGACTCATTTTCCAGAGCAGTGTATTTTTTCGCTTTTTCTACAAGGGCTTTATTGACACTTAAAGTGAGTTTGTTTTCTTTAGGTTTGGTTTTCATACGTACAAAATTAATAAATATTACGTATAAAAAAAAATTTTCTTTTCATGAAACAAATGACAAGATAATTATCGACAAAAATTGGGTTTAGAAATAAAAAGTAATCAAATAGCTTTCAGCCTATT
>JBBQIF010000245.1:0-5065 GCA_038324665.1 Bacteroidia bacterium | reverse complement strand
AGTGAATATTTTAATGCACTTTCTGAGATGGGGTTACCGGGCTTTCTTAGTTGGTTAGCTGTATTTTTACTATCCGTTTCCCTTGGCCTAAATATTATCTATGATGAGAAGCGACTGCCTTGGCAAAGAAGCCTGGCAACGGCTGTATTGCTCGGTTTAATTACTTACTATTCTCACGCACTTTTGAATAATTACAGCGACTTTGATAAAATTGCCGCTCCTTTTTGGGGCTTTATGGCTATTTTAGTAGCAATAAAATACTATAAACAAAAGGAAAGCTTAACACCCTTAGAACCATTTGAACCACAAAAACAATAGGAAAAAATCTTTGTTTTGCTTTGCTCAACAAGAAGGCAATAATTTAATTTTTAAAAGTTTGCTTTTGAACCCTTTTTAAATCTTTTGTGCCTTTGTGATTAGGCTTTAAGCTTCTTCATCAATTCGTTTAAATTGATTTTAAATATTGTGTTTATTTTTAATAACCCTATGATTTTGTAATCACAATTGGTATATCTATTTTCGCAAACTAAGTATCCAACTGCAATTGCTGAAAAATTCACCTGTTTTAAGAAAAATATTAAAACATCCTTTAGGTTTAATAGGGATGTCAATTATTTTACTGTGCTTTTTAATCAGTATGTTGGGTTATGCCATCACTCCGGATAAAACGACTAACGCCAACGCCATCAATCTTCCTATTGCACTATTAAAACCAGGTGATAAGATTAAGTTTTTCGAGACTGGCCATTCACACTTTTCATTTTTTTCATTTGTCACTGGGACAGAACACGCTACTAATAGTATTGCGATTAGGGATTATAAAATAACAAAAGATACAGTAATCCTGAGTTTATATAATGGCAACTTGCCTGAAAATATCACAGAAAAAATCATAATCAACAATGAAAATAAAGCGTTCCGAATTACTACAACAACATTCTGGTTAGGAACAGATGGCCTAGGCAGGGACTTATTAAGCAGGCTGCTCCTAGGCACTAGGATCTCCTTATCCGTCGGTATTGTTTCGGTTATATTATCACTTTTAATAGGCACTATATTGGGTTTAATGGCCGGCTATTTCCGGGGGTCAGCAGACCACATTATTTCATGGTTAATGAATGTTATCTGGAGCTTGCCTACCATGTTACTGGTGGTAGCCATCAGTTTTGCTTTGGGAAAAGGTTTTTGGCAAATCTTTATAGCTATTGGACTAAGTAGTTGGGTAGAGGTAGCAAGGGTAGTGCGCGGACAAGTATTTAGTATTCGTGAAAAAGAATATATACAGGCAGCGAAAGTGCTGGGTTTTGGGTCTTGGAGAATAATGTTCAAACATATTTTACCCAACCTAAAAAGCTCATTGATTGTATTGGCAGTGGCAAATTTTGGATCAGCTATCTTATTAGAATCAGGTTTAAGTTTCCTGGGCTTAGGCGTCTCCCCTCCTACTCCTAGTTGGGGCATGATGATAAAGGAATATTATGCTTACATTATGTTCGACAGCGCTTATTTGGCCATTATCCCGGGCCTAGCCATTATGCTTTTGGTGATGGCCTTTAATTTTATTGGCATCGCTTTAAGGGATGCTTTAGACATTAACCTTCAATAGGTAATATGGTAGAAAAGCAAAAAAACAATCCGCTCCATGGCATTACACTCGAGATGATGTTAAATTACTTGCACGCTTTTTACGGTTGGGAACAAATGAATTATCATATCCCAATTAATTGTTTCAAGAGCGATCCCAGCATTAAATCCAGTTTAAAATTTTTACGCAAAACCCCCTGGGCAAGATTGAGAGTAGAAGCCCTATTTGCCCACTTAACCCGTGATGGAATTGACAATGAATTATTCAAAACAAAAAAATAAATAATACTTTTGCACCAAACAATGAAAAACCGCTACTTTATTTATTTGCTTGCAATTATTTTCTATTTCAGCTCTCCCATTTCTTTGAATGCCCAAAAAAACACAAAGAAAAAAGTGACAGATTCAAGTAAGATTATCCATAGGAATGACAAATTTCCCTGTGTTTCTAAAACAAAAACAATAGTAAAAACAGCTAGTCCTTTAGGATGGTATAATTTCAATGCCCAAATCCGCGCGTCCTTCTCATATGTGGATAGCGCCGACAAGGTCACTTCATTTACTGATTACACATTTTATATTGACGATAGTTCTTATTTTGCAGGACTCAAAGAATCTTATCTACAGAAAGGCAAGATGAAATCTTACCTCAGGATTGCTGAGCTTAAAGATAGCCTTGAATTTAAATTGAATTTAAGTGACAGTATCAAAACATATTCTTATAAAAACCTTAGGGACTGCAATGGAACTGGTAGCAGGTTTCGCATGGTATTTGAAAATAGATCTAAGCACTATATTCCCACTGGGCTCACAAAGATGATACATGGATTTTTGTGTGAAGAATATGTTTTTGAGGACCGACAGGTAAAAAACACCTTATGGGTATCAGAAGAACACGCTAATTTATGGCTGGATAAGGTAAGAGATGACCTTATGTATTCTTTGTATTATGAATTGGTTTCGTTTCCAAGAGGTATCGTATTTAAATTTGATTGTTATGATAAACAGACCAGAAACTGGGAGAAATTTGAAGTTTTGGAGATTAGCAAGAATATACCCGTGAGGATTAATACCAAAGGAATGAAACTTAAGGTGGGATTATAAGATTAATCCTCCAACTGATTCAGATACATTTTCACTGTATTCTCCATACCATATTCAAGCGCATCGCATATTAATGCATGTCCAATACTTACTTCAAGCAAATGTGGAATATGTTTTGCAAAATACTTTAAGTTATTCAAATCAAGGTCGTGTCCGGCATTTATGCCTAAGCCAAGATTATGGGCCTGCTTTGCAGTAGCGATATACTTTTTTATGGCTTCAGATTTATCGCTCGGATAGCCGGTTGCATAAGCTTCTGTATAGAGTTCTATTCTATCTGTACCTGTTGACTTGGCTGCTTCAAGGTATTTAATGTCTGGATTCAAAAAGATACTAGTCCTGATACCATTTTCTTTAAAGCCTGAAATAATTTTTGTGAGGAATTTCTGATGTCCTATGGTATCCCACCCATTATTGCTGGTGAGCGCTTCAGGCGCATCTGGCACCAAAGTTACCTGATGTGGTCGCACCTCCATAACTAGTTCCAGAAAATCATCTGAAGGGTATCCTTCTATATTTAATTCTTTAACAAGTGTGCGTTTAAGTTCATAGATATCTTCATATCGAATATGCCGTTGGTCAGGGCGAGGATGTACGGTAATACCATGTGCGCCATAAGCCTCAATTTTTTTTGCATAAGCAATGATGTCAGGGTTATTACCACCCCTTGCATTCCTGATGGTAGCAAGTTTATTGATATTCACACTCAGTTTCGTATGCATTTTCACAATGTCCATTTTACTTGTAATTTTATATCTGTCACTTTATTTCCCTGTATCTGATCATAGCTGCTTCCTGATTCTGAAATATTTTCATAAGCGGTGCGGGCAAATCGTGCCCAAATATCAATATTTCTTCTCAATTTATATTTGGCCAATACATAAAATCTTGTGCCTCTGTTCTGGAATGCCGGTACAGTATATGAATATAGCATATCACTTTCGTAGGCATACAAACGTGCATCATAATCTTGTACATCAAAATACATTATTCTACCTATCAACTTTAAATTTTTATAAGGTGCAATCGCTACATCTTGAAACATAAGAAACCCCGAAGTTGTTTTGCCATATTGCAATTTATATTGCACATATTCTACACGGTTGCGTAAACTTAAGGTAGGACTTATCGTATTTTCTATATGAAAACGAACTATTGTCCGGTCATTATTTTCCATGCTGTTTATGTTCTGCACACCTTGCTCATTCTTTTGTTTGTTTTCATTTCTGTATCTTAAATACCAGTTATAACTTTTTCTTTTTGAGTATTGCAACTCCAGTAAAACATCCTTACCACCAGAAGGTGCATCTACCAAGTAGCGCAACCAATTAAATTTATACAAATCGGCATACCCATTTAGTTTAAAACCTTTGTGAGGCACTATACTGAACCCAGCGTAAAATCCATTTTCATTTCTGTTGTCACTCGATTCTCCAATAGCATTCGTCATTGAAACGATATATGCTTTGTCGTAATGTCTGTGTAATAAACTAATATCCATGTTTTTTCCAAGACTAATGATCAAGCCATTTACAAAAGATAAATTTTTTCCGTTTTGATTGGCGGAGCATTCACCAAAAAGCACCATGTTTTTATAGAACCACTTATAATCTGAACCTAAATTCACAATTGAATTTCCACTGAAATTATACAATTGATATGGTTTTCCTTGGGGTGATATAGGTTCTGCAAATAAGGTATTGACGCAGGTAGTGCCCAATTCCAAGCGTTTATTTTGATACCTTAAATGTGCCCCGAGAATCTGCCTGTTTAGGGCATCCTTTTTTGCCAACTCGTTTATATTGCGGTGATAACCCGTATTAATAAGGCTTGAAAATCCATCTCCGTTAAAGGTTGAATCATAATTCCTGGTTCCATCAATTTTTTTCTGAGAATAAAAAGTGGTCACTTGTAATTTTTTTGAGATCGCCATTGTTGCTCCAACGCCTCTCAAAAATTCATTTTCATTGAGTGATCGGTAAGTCCTGATGCCATTTTGAGTGCGCATCATGTTCAATACAAAAGGTGATTTACCGAATGCCAGTCCACTTCCAAAAGTTAATCCCTGACCAAATGCAGCCTGGTAATCCCCTATTGCAAGGGCTTTGATTTTACCTAAATTCTTCAAGAAAATACCTCCTGAAATAAATGCGGAGTGATAGCCTAACTTTTCACCAGCATCTTTTTCTGTCGTTAAATTAATTTGCAGATGTTCATTGATATTTCCTCTATATCTTAAAACTTGCCTGTAAGGACTTCCTAAATAGGCATTAGGATTTGAATCGGGCAAGGTATAACCTTTAGCCTTTTCCAATCTCATGGCAGTCAGTGAGATGATTTCATGTTGACCTTCCTTCCAAAAACCTCTGTTTGTAAA
>JBBQIF010000244.1:0-5066 GCA_038324665.1 Bacteroidia bacterium | reverse complement strand
GTCGTTGCTTTAGGCAAAACGGCCGAAGAGACACTGAACAATTTTAAAAAAGCTATCAACAAAAAAACAAAGGTCATTAGCGTGCCGCATATTCCATGCACCATTGGCCAGATATTACCCGTGAAAGAAATTTGCACGCTTGCAAAAGAACGCAATTTATGGAGCTTGATAGATGGCGCTCATCCACCGGGCATGTTAATGTTGGATGTAAAAGATATTGGGTGCGATTTTTATGCAGGTTGCTGCCATAAATGGATGCTGGGACCAAAAGGCACAGGCTTTTTATATGTTGCTGAAAGTAAAAGGGATCAGTTGCAAGCCTACTATGGCGGTGGTGGATTTGATACAGGTTGGGACATGTTGAGTCATCCTCCCTACCTCAAAGGCTATGCAGAAAGTGGGCATCGGTACTACTATGGCACACAAAATTCTTCCTTATTCTTAGGCATCTATCAGGCTGTTGAATTTCAGGAACAGGTAGGCAGGGAAATGATCGATAAAAGAGTGAGGTCATTGGCCACCTATTTGCAGGAAAATCTTATAAAACTCGGTGATAAAGTAGAAATGTTAACCCCAATTGAGGCTATTTCACGGGGTGGACAGGTATCCTTTAAAATCAAAGAAAAAGATGTTTCTAAACTCCAGGTGCAATGCAACGAAAAGCATATCACGACCAGGTATGTAGCAGAAAATAATATCAATTGTTTGCGTATCAGCACCCATATTTATAACAGCTTTGCAGAGATAGATACCTTTTTGCTAGAAGTAGATAAATTTATTAAAGCCTAAATGAATCGAGAGATTGCCCAAACTTTTTTTGATGAATGGCAGAAAGGGCAATTGGAATTTTCTTTATTGACATCGGGTAGTACCGGCGCACCTAAGGCAATTATTCTAAAGAAAGAACAGATGCAGTGGAGTGCTGCCAATACAGCCTCTGTCATAAAACCACAACCCTCAGATTCATTATTATGCTGCTTACCCTGTAACAAAGTGGGTGGTTTAATGATGCTGGTACGTTCGATAGAATGGCAAATTCCAATAGAAATAATTGAACCAATAGCTAATCCTTTTCTAACTGAACAGGAAGCAACTATCGTTTCACTGACACCTTATCAATTATTCCATGCATTGAATAATGTTGAAAGTGTAAAGCATTTAAAAAAAACAAGGGCAGTGATTATTGGTGGCGGTGAACTATCCATTCAATTGGAGCAAAAAATAAAGACTTTGGGATTTGACTCCACTATTTTTTATCACAGTTATGGCATGACCGAAACCTATTCCCATATTGCACTTAGGGCTATTAACGGTTCTTCGGCTTCTCCTTATTTTACTCCTTTTATGGATGTTAAAGTAAGCGCGGATGAAAACAATTGTACACTGATACAATTGCCTTTTGATAGCGAACCTTTGCCCACAACAGATATTATTAGGATGCAACCCAACGGTTCATTTGAGGTGATAGGCAGGGCAGATCATATCATTAACACAGGCGGGATTAAAATACAACCCGAGCAAATAGAGAAAGCCATTATTGAAAAATTAAATCCACTGCATCAATTTATTATTTCAAGTGAAAAAGATGAAGTGCTGGGGAACAGAATCATACTCGTTGCTGAAAAAAGTTTTGAATATGAATTAAGTGACCTTGGCTTTTTAAAGGAAATTAATCCTTATGCAGTGCCGAAGGAAATAAGAATTATTGAGAAATTTGAGAGGAATGAGGGTGGGAAGGTGAAGAGGATTGTCTATAAGTGATTCAAATGAAATCTTATAGCCTAGCGGGTATGTTGCGATAAAAAGCCATTGTTCTGATACGAAAATAGTGTATTTATTTTAAAAATTAACTACTTTTTGTTGCTGGTGGGAACACCAGCAACGGCATGAATCCATATACATTGACATAATAGATCTGTGATCAGCTTACCCCTGAAAAAATATCATCTACTGATATTCTCATTTCAGGGAAGCGTTTGCTTTCTATTATATCACCTTCTGTAAACGGATGCAACCCAATGTATTTTGCACCTTGCAATACATAAACTAACACATTGCGATTGAATGGATCAACAATCCAATATTCCGCAATTCCACTTTCTTCATAGAGCTTAAATTTGGTATGCAGATCATGCTTGGAATTACCGGGTGATAATATTTCCATAACAAGATCAGGAGTGCCTTTACAACCATGCCCATCTAATTTTGAGGCATCGCAAAGGATGCAAAAATCTGGTTGAACTATAGTTGTATCCTTTTTAGCAGAAGCTACTGGCAATATAACATCAAATGGCGCAGGATAAACCTTACAAGATTTATTAAGGAATATGTTATAAAGCAATCCACCTAGATTAAACAATAATTCTTGATGCGTATTGTTTGGTGCAGGGCTCATTTTAACAATTTTACCCTTAATGAGTTCAACGCGCTCCTTGAAAACCCAACGCATATAATCAACATAAGTGTAACTGCCGTTAAGGTCAAGGGCATTGTAATCCGATATGGGTTCTTTCACTTCGTCCATAAAATATCTGAACTACAAATTTAGGATTTTATCCTTTAAAAACCTTATTCAAATATGTTGAATTTGTTGGTCATTTTATTTTCTGCCGAAGGCGGCACCGGAGACATTGCCTGCTGGGATGGTGGTTTGGGAAATTATAGTTGCCATAAAAAAGGCAAATACAATGGTGCTAGGTAGTCGTTTTATCATTGTTCAAATATAATTTTACCATTTGCCATCACATTTACTGAGCAGCTTAAAACCAATGCTATTATTAGACCTGTTCTCAAAATACTTTATTAGTTTAGCATTAGCCTTTCACCCACTTTAATGTAATACTTTCTTTATCTCCCGAAATAATAATGATATAAACCCCTGCCTCTAATTGGTGAACTGGAATTTCATTGATGCCTGTTGTTATCTTTTGTGTGGCTATTATTTTCCCATCTAAACTTGAAATTTGAATACTTCCATTATTATTGGTTATTGGGGGTAACTCAATATTTAAAATATCTTTTGCAGGTTGAGGGTAAATTTTTATGTTATCCTTCAAAATAACATATATTCCTGTATTGGCTATGGTGTTAATATATGCTGTATCCGTTTCTGTGCAGCCATTGTTGTTTTTTGCTTCTATGGTAAAGCGGTATTTTCCTATAGCCCCAAGACTGCTGCCTATAAAACTAATACTTGGCGCAGTGGCTCCTGTATTCCACAACAAGGAACTATAACCTGATGCAGCGGTGCTCAATTGCATGGTTTGGTTCACGCTGATCGTATCCTTATTGGGGTTTCTGGTAATGCCTTTTACCAATGGTGCGTTAACATTAATTTTAAACCATATACTGCTATCCTTCAAAGGCAAACATTCGTTATTAATAACTACCAAGCGGTATTGAATACCGTTAGTTTTTAAATCGTTTAATGCTAAGGTAGAGGTATTGGCAATAGTTGATATAGTAGCGCCTGCTTTCTGCTGCCATTGGTACGCTTGAACAGTGCCGGCAGTTTTGGATGAGGCTGTTTTTTTGCCTCCATAACACAAAGTGGTATCGCTATAGGTGCTCAGTAATTTTAAATTCTTTTTTGTGCCCGTGCTTTCATAACACCCTATATCTAAAGTATCATCTGCCACACGCGGATTACCAGCCAAATCAAACGTATTGTAAATATTGACGCCATAAGTAGTATTTAGAACATTAAAAGGATATTGGGTAAGTAGATTGCCGGACATACCCCTATTTATGCCATAACCTGATTTGGAACAGGAATTTACTAATTGATAATTGCCCGCAGCCGAATCAATAAACCCGGGGTTATTGCCCGATGAATTGGCATATACCAAATTGGCTTTAGGTACATAAAATCTAAAGTTATCATTATTATCATAACCAACAATACCATTGCTACTATCGCTTTGGATGATGCAATTATTAACATCAACCTTGCCAGCTTTACTCAACATTACAATACTACTATAATGACCAAAGCTATCCTTATTACCCCACATCAAACAATTGTAAAAATAAGGATGAGAAGGGTAAAAATCTGTGCCTATTTTAAAGCCTGCCGTATAAGGAATATTTTTGCTTGTATCTTGTGGCCAAATTTTAAAATCAATATTGTTTTGGATATTACAATTAATAAAAACCGGAGACCCTTCCAAATAACCTGCACTTGCTTTTGAATGGTTGAAGATACAACTCAGGAAAATAGGGGTTCCACCTCCGTATTGCTGATCTACTAAAATACCAGTTTCATTATTATTGAATTGACAATTCTTAAACAAAGGGCCATTGCTTTGCAAATTGAGTGCAAAAGTATAGCTGCCTCTTACTTTAGACGAGCCGCAACCCTCAAAGCTAGAGTTTTCTATGATGGTACCGGTGCAGTCACCTGAGGTGCTTATTGCATTGTGAGGCGAGTTTTTAATGTTTAAATTTTCAATTCTTATTTTTTTTACGTCACCTAGGTTAAAATATGCATTATCTGAAATGCTAATTCTCTTAACAATTAAATTTCTGCTCGAGACAATACCTATGGAAATACTTGTTTTATTTATATTTGAAATATCATTAAGAAATCCAAAGCCAGAATTAATATTGGTTCCCCAAATAGTAATATCGCCCGATACATTTTTAACATCTAACTTTATATTTGTGATTATATGTTCAATTTTGAACCCGATTGACGAATCTACAGCAAGGTTTCCGTTAAAACTTTGCATAGTGATTGCAATGCTGTGAAGGTAAATACTATCAACTATCATCACATTTTTTCTACCATAGATACTACCTGCCTGATTGACTCCTTTTATGAAATAATAAAAAGATGAATTCTTTACAGACATTGGGGAACCATATCTGCAGGCTATGGCATAGTTTACAAAGCCATTTCTAAACCCTGTACCAACATTCTCAAAATGGCAATAATTAAACCTGATGGTATCTGTTTGGGTATTGTTTACGAACTGAATACCACCCCAAACCACATTGGGCATCGCTTTAAAGATTATGCTATCGCCTTTTTTACCTTCTGCCTTTAATATACCATCTACCTTTAG
>JBBQIF010000243.1:0-5073 GCA_038324665.1 Bacteroidia bacterium | reverse complement strand
CGCCCGATCCACCGTCAGTCTGCCTATAGCCACTGCTGGAGCAAAGCCAGCACCATTGATATTTGAGGCAAAAAGGTTGTCAGAGGCAGGTACGCCAATAGAAGGCACATAGTTAACATTCTGCAAACCACTGGCACGCATAATATTTGTTTGATATCCCCGCCCTACCAAAAACAAATATTTGAGGGTAGTGTCACCTGTTTCTTTCAGATACCTGATATACCTCCTGATGGCAATAGGGTGAGGAATACCATAGGAAAAGTTATTATATAATTGTTGAACAGTCACCAATGCACATGGGCTTGTTGGTGTTGCAGAATTCTTTAATGTAATGTATTGATCTGTGTAATCACCAACCATTTTCTCGTTGGTAAGCAGAATTAATTTATTCTTATTGTGAATCTGCGTTGAATTAAACTTGATTAATTCCTTGTCAATTACTTCGTAACTTATCGCCGCTTCAACCTGTTTCAAAGTAACTGTTCTAATATCCAAGCTATCCGTTAAATAGCAATCTGTACTTGTTGAAGGAGATGGTGGCAGAAAAAAATGCATCCTCGTACCATTGAAAACACTTCCTTCAATCCTTCTGCCGCTAGTAAGGTCATATATGATTGGCTTTTTCCTTGTACTCTGGTAACTCGCCCAGTCAATATGTCGTGGATCACTTGAACTATTAATGTTGAATAACATGGATGAATTGTCATCCAAGTCGAATTGCCGCGGGTATTTTAAATTTATTTCTGCAATAGCATGTCCTTGAATTGAGATCCCACTCATAAAAACTCCCTCGAAATGGAGTGTGGTGGTATTGCTGCCAAAATAGTTTCTGGGTAAACTTAAGGTTTTCTTGATTACAGAATATTCTGAATAAATAGTATCGGCTATATCAATAAACGATGAATTATCAGCACTTATACTGGTTTTAAGTCTATGGTCTAAAACTGCCTTTTTAGTGTTATTTGTTCCAACTACAGCGTAGGATAATTGAGGTAAAGGGCCATTGGGACTGATAAATTTGGAATTGATTACTTCTTCCTTGAATTGAATGGCCCCAGTTTGCCCAAATCCAAAAGCAGCACCACAGAAACCCTCTGCCTTCGTGTATTCTGGGTTATAGGTATCATAACCTGCAACATCAAATGGTTTCCCGGAATTATAAATGGTATTAAAAGTTTGGTTGCTTTCAAACATGAAATATTGCTCCGCAGGGTAACCGCCATAATTGGTGAAATTATAGGTTTGCATGTGCCAACCATTGAGCAGCGATGAATTTGGCAAATAGGTGAGGTAATAACAACTGCTATCTGTTATCATACTACTCGATTTTTGTGCCTGAGAAGCAGGATTGTCGTATAATTCCACATCGAGCGAACCATCATTCAACTTTGCATAAAACTCAATATAATCATAACTATTGAACTGTCCGTCACTCTCGCCCGCAACATAAATTGGGACTTCTTTTCCCAAGTAAAACATTTGAAGTTTTTTGGGATTGATAGCTCCAAGGTCCACCTTCATTTCTATACCTGCATCACTATTAGCAAGGGTGGCGTAATCCAAATGGTAAATACCGGGAGTACCTATTTTTATTTTGAAATATTTCTGGTTGTAATTTATCCATTCATTACCATAAACCTGGCCCCTCAAAATGGATAAAATAAATAGGAATCCTATTAAAAAAACAATTTTTTTCATAGTTAATAGTGCAGTTTGTATACAAAAATACGCATTATTGTGTAATTTTTAACATTTTATGAGTCAAATAGAAAACAAAAATACGCTTTTTTTAATCCCTGTGGGACTTTCAGAGACCTCCACAGATTGGTATTTACCCCAGAATGTATTGAAAACAATACACTCTATTCATTTTTTCATAGTAGAGAATGCCAAATCAGCCCGCCAATTTATAAAATTCATACAACATCCTGTGCCAATACAAAATATAGAAATTTATGAGTTGGATAAACATGATTTGGACGGACAGCATAGTGAAATCAAGGCACTACTGAAAGTAAATAAAATGGCCGGCCTTATGTCCGAAGCTGGTTTGCCTTGCATTGCTGACCCCGGCACCCATGTAGTAAAGTTAGCTCATGAACTGGATATAATTGTTAAGCCAATGACTGGCCCTTCTTCTATTTTATTAGCCTTAATTTCAAGCGGATTGAATGGGCAGAGTTTTAAATTTACTGGTTATATTCCCTCCAAACCTGCAGAAAGAAAAGTGGCTATCCAAAAGTTAGAATCCGAATGCATTATTTCCACTCAACTTTTCATAGAGGCTCCCTACAGAAACGATCATTTAATGGATGACCTTTGCCTGGTCTTAAAACCCGAAACAATGCTATTACTTGCAATAGAACTTACCAGTGAAAATGAGAGAATAATATGTAAACCTGCCGCATGGTGGAGACTCAACAAATTTGAGATTGGCAAAGTGCCCTGCCTGTTTGGGATAGGGCGATAACTTTTTGAAAATAAAGGATGACAATTATCCTTAAACCGAAAATTTAATTCTACTCTCCCAGAATAAATGTACTATCCAACCACAGATTCGGCTTTGATTCATCCACTTTAAAATACTTCAAATTCAAATCCTTGTTGGCCATCGGATATCCGAAGGCAGGACGGAATGCATTTGGAAATCTACTCAAGAATAAAGTATCATTTCGCTCCCTGAAATTTTTTATACTCATGCTCCTTTCCAAACAGGAATTTGAAAGCAAAATAGTTTCATGTGGTAAGGCCCATGTAGCTAATAATTTTTCATGGTTAATTTGATCTTCCTTTATGATATATTTATCACTTTGCAATGGTAATTTCAACATAAAAGCATCTAATACTTTTACCCTTTCTGTATATTTAACTGATACATTAAAAATACCGACAATAGCCACAACAAATGAGGCCAAACAAATTAATAATACGATTCTTTGCGATAACAAAGAAAATTGTTGCCATGTAAAAAAAAGTGGCAAAACCAGTATAAAATGAAATAAAAAAAGGGTCTTTTGAATCATCATGTGGCTATCTCCTTTACTGTATATAATTGCTATTAAAAAATAAATGAAAATAAGTGTCATAAAATAAATGAAAAATTGCAAGTATTTTTTATTAAATAATAAATGAAAACTGATGATTAAAAATAAGCCAATAAAGTAAACAAACTGAGTTGAAAATAAGCCTTTAAAATAAAGGTGAATAAATGAGTTGGTGAAGTTGTGGCAAATATCCGAAAACCCATACCTTACAAGACTATCCTCATAATTTGTAGTGCCTATAAAAATATATTTTGCTACAAATATAATACTGCCAATAAATAAGTATTTAACATATTTTTTTTCAGGTCTAAATATGGTGAGATAAAGGAGAATAAATATAAAATAAATGCAGAATACCGGATGCGTAAAAAAGCCCCCAATAAGGATTAAAATTTCGGCTATTAATTTGTTGCTTTTCTCTGATAAAATGAAGGCAGAAAATAATGCAGCGAAGGCTAGGCTATATTTGGTTTCAGTTACCACATCAAAAAAAGTTTCATTTACTGATACAATCAATAAAAAAAGGAATGAAATAGCGATGATTTTTTGGTTTAATTTAACCCCAATCAGTATAAATATAAGATAAAGCACTACAATATGCATTGCTGAAAAGCATATAATAATTGCGTTCAAAGGCAGTCCTATTTTAATAAAAATCCATGGAATAAGTTGAGGTAAAATATTCACCCACCGGCCACCTTCTGCGATAAATGCCCCACTGTTTATCATCCTGAAAAGCATATACGAACTGTCCTGATAACAAACCCTTTCGACCGCAAAAAAACAAGCCATAATAATCAGCACTATAAAAATAAGGTGACTTAATTTCCAGATATTAACAAGTGAAATTTGCTTCATTTTTAACAATTCAAAAATAGGCTTTAATTTAATTTTAATGCATTAAGAAACTTTTTTGATTAACTTCGTGTCTATAAATCAGGTTGAAAGCAGGTGTATTAATATGGTTCATTTTTATTTCTCTCCTTTGCAGAGCAACCCATATTGTAGGCGGGGAATTGAATTACACACCATTAAACAATGGCAGATACCATATTACTTTAAAACTTTACATAGATTGTTATAATGGACAGCCAGGTGCAATAGCTCAGGATGTGTATGCAAATATTGGGGTATTCGGCGTAGATTCAGATACTCTTATACCTTCACTTTGCTTTTCAATTAAAAGAGGTCAACCTGTTAGGGTATCTAAAACCAATTATAATTGCATTTTGCTAGCACCAAATGCATGTGTAGATGCCTACTATTATGATACAATTGTGACTTTACCTTATCGACCTCAAGGCTATATTTTGTCATTCCAGAGATGTTGCAGGAATATCACCATCGTAAACTTAGTAACCCCTGACGCCACTGGTGAAAATATCTGGACACAGATTGCTGATACCGCGCAAATTGGCAATAATTCAAACCCAGTATTTAAAAACCTACCACCTAATTTTTTGTGTACAAATGCGCCTTTAATATTCGACCATTCCGCCACCGATGCGGAAGGAGATAGTCTGGTGTATGAGTTTTTTCATCCGTATACTGGTGCCAATCAGGTAGACCCGCGGCCCATTTTTAGCCGTTTTGAGTCACCTCCATTTAGCAAGGTTACTTTTAGTTCGGGTTATAACTATAACCTTGCCATTAACTCAAATCCTATAGCCACAATTAACTCAAAAACAGGATTGTTGAAAATAACCCCAACCTTCTCAGGCCAGTTTGTAGTCGGTATTGTCGTTAAGGAATACAGGAAAGGCAAATTGATTGGATTTACCCAAAGGGATTACCAATTCAATGTGCAACAATGTGTTTTTGAAACTACCTCCGCTTTTGCAACGCCTGATGTTAATTGTGACCGAGAGGTGTTTTTTACGAATAGCAGTAACAATGCAAAAAGTTACCTGTGGAATTATGGGGACACAAGTACACTTGCGGATACCTCAACAAATGCCTCGGGTTACTATAAATATCCGAAAGCAGGCACTTACACAGTTAAATTAATAGCTAAAAACGGCAATTGTAT
>JBBQIF010000242.1:0-5224 GCA_038324665.1 Bacteroidia bacterium | reverse complement strand
ATAAACTCTCCGGTGAAAACAATTTTTTGTGCTTGGGTGGAGGTTGTATTAGTTGGTGCTAAGCCCACGATTCCATTTACCTGATCGGATTTCTTTTTTTTCAAGTACAAATAAGGTTTGGCTTTCCCTCCGAATATAAAGACCATTTGTGGAATGTTTTGTGAATATAAAAAGGGTAATTGGTTTAGCTTGTTATGTGCTTTCCGGTAAGCAGCTTCACTGTATAACTTGCCAACTTTCATACCCGTATATGCGCTTATAAAATTCTTTTTCACTATGGCATCTCCATCAATATGTACACTGTCGAATAAAAATAACCCTCCCTTATCTATCGATAAATGAACCCCTAACGCCGACTTATCCATACTTAACGAATCTACATTTATTCGGCAAAAAGGATAGCCATTATTTTCAAAATAATTAAGGACATTATTCGCATAATTGGGAAAAGTAAGGGTATCCACCACACTGTTTTTATAACGCTGGTTAATACTGAGCAAGGGGCTTTTTTTAATATCAATGTTACCTACATAAAAACTGTTGATGACATATCGCTGCCCGATAAATGTATAGGCAATTGCATTCTCTCCATTCCATTTCACGCTGTCTATACCGGCTGCCGCATATCCCTTCGCTTTGTAATAATTCAGAAAATCAATCATAACACGGATATGTTGCATACTATCGCCACTCTTTCTAAACTTAAAATTCAATGGATTTTCTGTGAATGAAAGGTTATATCCTTTAGAATCAGCAGCAAAAGGAATTATGTAAAAAAGCAGGTAATATAAAATCCTTCTGCTATTCATCCATAATCACCTTTATACAATACGATTGGTCGCCGGCTGATAAACGATAAACAAGGAATCCATGGTAACGGGGCAAATATTCCAAACGGCTATTGATTTCCCTTATATCAGCAGGAATTTCCCGCCCTGCCAAATCCATGCAATCTACTTTTATTCCTTTATCCACCACAATACTTTTATTGCAAAGTAAATAATGTCCCTTAAAGATATTTTCAACACCGGATGACCGTGATAAATTAAAAATACCCTCATCAATTAGTTTTCCTTTAACGTAAAACTGCGCTTTCCAATTACCTGTAGGTGGATTATTCCTTATCAAAAAAGGGTTATAAATATACGTATAAAAATATCCATACCAATAATCCTTATCCGCTACATATTGATAGTTATACCAGAGGGAATCTTGGCTTGTTCTCCAAACTATTACAATGGAATCACCTTTTCTGATGCCGCCACCCTGCCACCAATAGCTGATGAAAGAATCGGAATGTTCTGTATATTTGGTCACCTTTACAGGCGACTCCCTTAAGTCATTAAGTAAGGGATATTTATTGATAAATCCCTGGTTGATGGACCTTAGTGAAGTGTCATATTTCAATGCAGTGTTCCACAAATTCCTGTTACGAGTAGTTTTACAATTACCAGTAAAGGGGTCGAGCCAGCCTGTATCAGTCCATACTTCGAAATGCAGATGAGGGTCTGTAGAATTTCCGCTACTACCAATCAAGCCAAGACGCTGACCTGAAGTAACAATCTTTCCACTATCCACTATCACAGAATTTTTTCTCAAATGTGCGTAGTAAGTATAATAATTTACGCCATTGATAACATGCCAGATGCCCACATAATTACCAAAACCAAGACTGGTATCAGATGATTTGTTCCTGTCGAATTTATCTTCCACTACCTTGAAAACTATACCATCAGCTGCGGCTATTGCATAAGCGCCGCTATCCATTTGCCTGAAATTTCGCAGCGTAAAATCAGTACCCATGTGTCCGTCATAAGTTTTAGTGCCACAATAAGTTTCTTTCGCTGCCTTACTAGCATCGCCGTCCGGATAATTCACAATGAAATAATCCTTTAAATAACCCCCTTCGAGAGGCGTTATAAACTGGGCTGACAAATTTCCAGCAATTACTGTAAGTAAAACAATTATGAGAATGTAGGATTTACGCATTTTAAACTTTTATATGGGTTGTGGTGAAGAAGTAATATCGCAAAAATATTGAAAACTATTGATAATTGTTTAAAATTCCATTTCGTTGTGTTGGAAAAAATTCAGCATATTGCAGCATGAAATCATTGAAGCAATCCATAAGCACGTTCTTGGTCCTATCCATTTTGTTCTTGAACTGCAATAGTAAAGCCAAGGTAAAAGACGAAAAAGTTAAGAAACCCCTTAACATTATTTTGCTCATTGGTGATGGCATGGGTCTTGCACAAATTTCTGCAGCATCCTTTATCAACAGTGGTCTCTGCCTCGACCTTTTTAAAATTATCGGCCTGATTAAAACTTCATCGGGCGACGATTATATTACGGATAGTGCAGCAGGAGCAACAGCTTACAGTGCAGGTGCAAAAACTAATAACGGCGCAATAGGCGTTGGTATGGATTCGCTACCAATAAAAACAATATTGGAAATGGCTGAGGAACATCAACTCTCAACAGGTTTGGTAACTACTTGTAGCATGACCCACGCCACCCCGGCTTCCTTTTTTGCTCATCAAATAAACAGGAATATGGACAAGGAAATAGCCAACGATTTATATACAAAAAATATTGATGTTTTAATAGGCGGTGGCAAACCATTTTTTGATATGGTAAAACTGCAAAAATTAGGGTATCAAACTGCAACTGGAAATGCGATTAACTGGGAGGCCAATTATTCGCAATATTTCTATTTCTTTAACGACAGCATTCATCCACCTCGTTTGGCAAATGGGCGTGGTGATTTTTTACTAAAAGGCACCAATTCCGCCATTAAAACTTTATCCCAAAATAAGAAAGGTTTCTTCTTGATGGTGGAAGGCAGTCAGATAGATTGGGGTGGGCATAACAATGATTTTAACTATACCGTTCAGGAAACAATAGATTTTGACAAGGCTATAAAAGTGGCTTATGAATTTGCCAAAAAAGATGGCAATACTTTGGTCATCATCACTGCCGACCATGAGACCGGTGGCCTTGCTTTGAACCATGGTTCATTAAAGAATAAAACGATAGAGCCGGCTTATACCACAGGTCACCATACAGGAATTCGAGTGCCTATTTTTGCTTTTGGTCCGGGTGCAGAGTATTTTAGCGGCACCATGGAGAATACGAAGGTTTTTGATAATATGAAAATGTTGTTGGGATTTTGAGGTTACTTTTCCCTTTAATTGTTTAAGTTTGTCCTGAGATATTCTGCTTAACAAATTGCTAAAACCAAAAATCCAAAATAAAAAAATTCAACCGCGCAGCAGCATTGTTGCGTTTAAAAAACAAATTAACCAATAACAATAAATAAATTATGCCACTCATTATTCTCGGTCTTATCATATTCGCCGTTGCCACCTTCGTGCTTAGGCCAAACACGCCCAGTTACAGGTTTGTAACGCCCATCAAAATTGCAGGTATTGTCCTTATAGCCATTGGTGTTTTAAATTCGTGTTTCAAACAAATTGGTGCAGGCCAGGTTGGTGTAAAATCATTGTTTGGCAAGATAGAAGATGATGTACTATTAAGTGGTTTAAACTTTATAAACCCCTTGGTTGAAGTAAAAATTATTGATGTGAAGACACAAAACTACACCATGAGTGGAATCCAAGATGAAGGCAATCAGGCGGGTGATGACGCTATTCGTGTTTTAACAGCCGATGGATTGGAAGTAACTATCGACTTAACTGTTTTATATAGGGTTGTGCCTTCCGATGCGCCGCGTTTATTGAAGGAAACCGGAGTAGATTATAACGATAAAATTGTTCGCCCGCTTACAAGAACCAAGATCAGGGATAATGCCGTTTACTATGATGCAATTTCACTTTACAGTACAAAAAGGGACACATTCCAGGCAAGAATTTTCAACAGCATAGAGAAGGATTTCAATAAAAGAGGGCTGATACTTGAACAATTATTGGTAAGAAACATCACATTGCCCGAATCTGTAAAAGCCTCGATAGAATCTAAAATCAATGCAGAACAAGATGCCCAAAAAATGCAATTCGTTTTGCAAAAAGAAAAGCAGGAAGCAGAACGCAAAAGAGTGGAGGCACAGGGAATCGCCGACTATCAAAGGATAATTTCCATAGGGCTTAGCGATAAGCAATTGCAATACGAAAACATTAAAGCCACACTTGAACTATCAAAATCACAAAACGCTAAAATCATTATTATGGGAAAAGGGAATAGTCATATGATTATTGATAAGAAGTAGGATTTTCACAATTGATGGTATTTAGTTTTTACTATAATTATTAATTATGTTTGCAAGAAAACCCCATAAAAATGTCTGTTATACAATCTGTAAAATTAAGTTTGACAATGACCAATAGCATTGTCCCTTCAAGTGTCAATCATTTGAAAAAAGTAAGTGTAACGCTAAAGGATACTGCCACTGCTTTTGTCGGTAAAATTTACCTCAATATTGCCATTTTAGAGGTAATAAGTAAACTGGATGAGCCGAGGAAATTTAAGCTTTTGTGTGAAAAAAATCCTAAACATCCTGGAGGGGATGCATTACCAACTGGCGGATACACTGCCAGTGTCGATTTTTCGCGTACCGATATGTTTGGAAGCATTTCGCGTAAGAAGGCCTGTGCAATATTTGCATTGGTAACGATTACAGCTAATCACGGCAATACAATTATGAGCTCTGAATCAATTGTTACCATACCTGCTGCAATTGCGACAGACCTGCAGGCATAGAACTGTTTTATTTACCTTTGATTTTCACCCATCTTTATAAGCGCCATTTCCCGAATACAGAAACCACAAAGGCACAAAGTTAAAACCGGACAACGGGCACAAAGCGGTATTTTTTTTATCAAACCCTCATACTGGAAAATGTCGCTTTGGGCATTTATTTTTCCGCTGTTCTTCATGAAAGAAAGATGTCCTTTTATGCCATCCCTACGGGATTATATAGCCATAGTCCCATAGGGACGGCATATCGTTCAATAGAAATCACATCATGGATTTAGAATCCCGTTAGGGATGACATATAGTCTCCTATATTAAACCACTGGTATTTTCATTTCATCCATAGATGATTAACATAGTACCAAATCCTAGGTTTCAATTATTGAATTTTAATCCTGCTAGTAAAACATCAGATTCTGGCAAATTCAATGTTGGGTTAGCACTCGCTTCTTATTTGTGTACTCATGTGACTAGCGCCTGCCCTGAACGTGATTCAGGGTGGTTAATGGCTTTC
>JBBQIF010000241.1:0-5245 GCA_038324665.1 Bacteroidia bacterium | reverse complement strand
GCCATTCGTCTTTACCAAAATACCATGACAGTCGCCATAAATTATGCGCCATAATGCTATTGCCACTGCTGATGACATCATCGCCAATATCATACTTGGGAGCAATCAGTGTTTCTGACGTAGAAGCATTAAATTCAAAGAAACCGTTTTTCTCATTGTAAAATTTATTAAGGGTAGATTCACAAATTTCTTTGGCTTTTAGTAGGTATTTTTCATTGAAGGTGGCCTGGTAAACACAAATTAAACCATCAATCAAGGTGGCATGGTCCTCCAAGAAGGCATCAATTTTTACTACATCGTTTTTTGCTATCCTTTTTAATCCGCTGTCTTCATAGAAAACTTTAAGGATATTGTCGGCAAGCTTGCTCGATTGCGCAGCAAAATTTGTGTCATCTAGCCAAATAGCAGCTTCAGCAAGCGCCTTTAACATCAAATTGTTCCAACTGCAAATGCATTTGTCATCCAGTCCTGGTTTTATTCTTTTTTCTCTGAATATTTTTAATTTTTGAAGACAATTTTTGATTGTATTTGAAAAGTCATTTTCGCTAATCTCAAATTGTTGTGCGCCTTTTTCTAAAGTATCTATTGCGTAAAGAATATTTCTGCCATGTTCCCAATTACCTTCGACAGTGCATTGAAAATATTGACAAAAAATATGACAATCTTTTCCCAATTCTTTCTCAAGTTCTGGGTATGTATAAGTGTAATACAATCCTTCGACACCCTCGCTATCGGCATCATAAGCCGAATAATACAGGTTATTGGCAGACCTTAGTTCCTCATTGCAAAATTGAAGCGTTTCAAGCGCTATTTTTTTATAAAAATGATTTCCTGATACGGCAAAAGCATAACTATATAAACTAATTAACTGTGCATTGTCATACAGCATTTTTTCAAAATGGGGTGCAAACCATCTATTATCAACTGAGTACCTTGCAAAACCTCCTCCAACTGCATCATAAATACCACCCAAAGCCATTTGTTTCAAAGTATACAAACCCATGTCTATGGCCTTTTCATCGTTCTTCAAAACTCCATGTTGCAACAGGTAACGGTAATTGGAAGGCATCGGGAATTTAGGTGCTCGGTTTGGTCCACCGTAAACCGTGTCGTATTGCGCCTCAAATACTTTGAGTGCATCATCCGAGATTATTTCACCTTCTTTTGCTGATTGCATCAGGGGAGGTAAGCTCATTTGTGCAATTCCTTTGCTGAGTTTCTCTGCATATTCAAAGGCGCTGACGGGTTCTTTTTTCCATAGGTCTTGTATGCTTTGTATAATCTGTTGCCACTGTAATTTTGGGGCATAAGTTAAGGCATGAAGTGGTCTTTTATCTGGCAATGTAAAAGCATTCAAAGGCCATCCTCCATTGCCGTTTACGAGTTGACAGGCATTCATATAGACCTGATCGATATCTGGCAATTCTTCACGATCAATCTTGATACAGACAAAATATTGGTTCATGATGGCCGCAGTTGCTTCATCTTCAAAACATTCATGCGCCATTACATGACACCAGTGGCAGGCGCTGTAGCCTATACTCACAAGCATGAGTTTATTTTCAGTCTTTGCTTTTTCAAAAGCTTCTTCTCCCCATTCATGCCAGTCAACAGGATTGTGGGCATGTTGTATTAAGTAAGGACTTAAAGAATGAATGAGACGATTTGTTTTTTTGTTGGTGTTTTCCAAAATATAAATTAGTTCAACTTTTTATCCAGTGCATGTCTAACATGTTCAACTGTAAATTTGTATAATTTATTGTCTGCTTTACAATGAGCTATAATGGGGTATTTTATATTCCTTACTTCTAAGCGCATAATTGTATAGCGTTGGCCGGCTGAATCTATTTCAGTTCCAATTAGATTCTCAGGCAATTTATGTTTCAATGCAAAAAAAAGGGCTTCGGCTTTTTCCGCTTCGTTTGCATCATATCCATTAATTTTGCCGGAAATTTTAGCTTCGAAAGTTTCAGTGGTAAAATAAATTTTCCCCACAGTAAGGTTTGATAATTCATATCGCTCTTTGATGATATCGAGAGCGGCCTGAATGTCTTTAATTAATACATCAAGTCCATTACCACCAAACTTTGTTATCTTGTACTTTTCCATAACAAATTTACCGAGGGCAACATTTTTTAGATTTTTTACCGCTACCACATGGACAGGGATCGTTTCTTCCAACTTTTGTGGTTTTTGTCACTGGTTTTGGGGGATTTAAAAGTTTTTCAATATCGCTTATATCTTCCTCATCTTCAAAACCAACAATTACCTGCCAACTGCGACTATTACACAATGCTATTATTTCATGGGCTCGTTCTTCCGTTTTTACCTTTACAATTGCGGGTCTTTCTTTGCTTCCTAATTTACTCATCTGTTGTTAATTTTGAATTTAGTGTAATCTTCAAGATAGTCTGCAAAAGTCAATTTTAAAATTAAATATTCATATTGATTAGATTTTGCACAAATGCATTTTTATTGTATTTTTTCAAAAATATAGAATGAATTCTATCAATCCCCTAAGTAGTGCTTCAAAGTTTTCAACAGTTTACCAGAAATTACAGATCTGCCGCCAAGGCTTTCCGGAAGCATTTTATTTTTATTAAATGCTTCTTCCCATTCATGCCAGTCAACAGGATTGTAAGCATGTTGAATTAATTAGGGACTTAAAGTATGTATCAGTCGATTTGTTTTTTTGTTAGTGTTTTCCAAAATATATTTGCAGCTTTTGTAAGAGACTTTAACTTGCACAAAAATACTTAATTAAAACTAAATAGAATATTGCATAGAGCAGATGATTGAAAAGATAAATTTTATAAAGCAACAAACAGGGTTAACAGAAAAGGCGATACAGGCAGTCGTAAAACTGAATGGCGAAGGTGCTACTGTGGCCTTTATTGCACGCTATCGTAAAGATGCATCTGGAAACATGGATGAGCTTGGAATTTTAGACATTATTAAGTATGAAACCTACTTTGATGAATTAGTTAAAAGGAAGGAATTTATTATTGAGAGTATCACTTCCCAGGATAAAATGACACCCGAATTGAAACAGAAAATTGAGGGATGCACAGACAAAGATGTATTGGAGGATTTGTACCTGCCCTATAAACAAAGAAAAAAGACCAGGGCTGATGTTGCGCTTGAAAAGGGATTGGAGCCATTGGCAAAAATTATTTTGGCACAGCGAGAGAGCGATCTTGCGTATGTTGCTCAGCGCTATATAAATCAGAAAGTAGCTGATGTAGAAGATGCTATACAAGGGGCGATGGATATTGTAGCCCAATGGATAGCGGATGATGCGGATACCAGAAGTATGCTCAGGCAACGCTTTGAACAACATGCTTTTATTGAAACAAAAGTGGGCAAAGGCAAAGAAAAAGAGGGCGAGAAATACAAGGATTATTTTAAGTATTCAGAAAAAGCGAGTCAAGCATCTTCACATAGGATTATGGCCATTATGCGTGCAACAGATGAGGGTATATTGAAGCTCAGTATTGAACCTGATATAGAGAGAACACTGGAGGCAATAGATTACAAATGGATTAGGAGGGGAAGCGCCACGGAAAAATACTTGTTGGATATTACGAAAGATGCCTACAAACGCTTGCTCTTGCCTTCCATAGAAAATGAATTAAAACAGAAACTATTTGAAAAAGCGGAAGCGGATGCTATTAAAATATTTGCGGAAAATTTGCAGCAGTTATTGCTGTTATCTCCTTATGGCAACAAAAGGATACTCTCCATAGACCCAGGAATTCGCACAGGTTGTAAAACAGTTTGCTTGAATGAAAATGGCAATTTGCTGCACCATACCGTTTTGTTTTTTAACAGCTCAGATGATAGAACCAGGTCGGCTAAACAGATACAAGATTTGATTGCTAATTATAAGATCGAAGCCATTGCAATTGGCAATGGAACTGCAGGAAGGGATACCGCGGATTTTATTAAAGGCTTGAACATTCAGTTACCTGTATTTCTTGTAAACGAGGATGGTGCCTCAGTGTATTCAGTTTCTGAAATTGCGCGAAAGGAATTTCCCAACGAAGATGTCACCGTGAAAGGGGCCGTTAGTATCGGTCGTAGACTAATGGATCCATTGGCTGAACTTGTAAAAATAGATGCCAAAAGCATGGGTATAGGGCAATACCAGCACGATGTGAACCAGGTGAAATTAAAGCAGGCATTGGATGCAACAGTTGAAATATGCGTGAACAGGGTAGGGGTAAACCTGAATACTGCCGGTGAAGAATTATTGAAACATGTTTCAGGGTTAGGACCAGTATTAGCTAAAAATATCATCGAACACAGGAACAAGAACGGTGAATTCAAATCGCGCGATGAACTGAAAATGGTAGCGCGATTAGGCGATAAAGCCTTTGAACAAAGTGCAGGGTTTTTAAGGGTGCCCAGAAGTAAAAATCCTTTGGATAAAAGTAGTGTTCACCCGGAGCAATATGCGAATGTTAAAAAGATGGCTGTCATTGCAGGTGTTGCAGTGGATGAATTAATAGGAAATGCCGAACTGATAAAAAAGGTGTCGGAATTGAGTGATGTAAAAATCCAGATTGGGGAATATACATTTAACGATATTTTAATGGAACTGCAAAAGCCTGGTCTCGATCCACGTGAACCGCTTGGCGAAGATTATTTTGATGCGGGAATTCGCAAAATGGAAGACCTGCAGGTGGGCATGGTTATTAAAGGTATTGTAGCCAATATCACCAACTTTGGCGCTTTTATAGATATTGGGATCAAACAAAGTGGTTTGCTACATGTTTCAGAAATGGCGAATCATTTTATTAAAAGTCCTACAGAAGTTGTAAAGCTAAACCAGCAGTTAACATTGAAAGTAAAGGAGATTGATATTGATAGGCAGAGGATATCTCTGACGTTGAAGTTTTAGTTTTGGGTAATTAAAGTTCAACCCTTTCAGGGTTGGAGTAGCTTCTAGCATCACTAGCCACCGATTGCATCGGTGGTTATTCGGGTTCAACCCTTTCAGGGTTGGAGTAGCTTCGTGCATCTCTCCACGGATTGCATTGGTGGTTATTCGGGTTCAACTCTTTAAGAGTTGAAGTAGCTTCTTGCATCTCTCTCCATCGATTGCATCGGTGGTTATTCGTGTTCAACCCCTTCAGAGTTGAAGTAGCTTCGTGCATCTCTCCACGGATTGCATCGGTGGTTATTCGGGTTCAACCCTTTCAGGGTTGGAGTAGCTTCTAGCATCACTAGCCACCGATTGCAT
>JBBQIF010000240.1:0-5248 GCA_038324665.1 Bacteroidia bacterium | reverse complement strand
CAGGCCACATTATTATGCTGGGCTTCTTCAGCCTTATCTTCATTTTTGGCGAGAAGAATATGGCTGCAGGCTATGGCACTTCAGTGTTATCTGTAGCATTTACATTATTCATGAGTTTCCTTGAATTGCTTGTTGCATTTTTACAGGCTTATGTATTTACATTGTTAACTTCATTGTATATCGGTTCTGCAGTTGAAGAGCATCATCACGTAGAAGAACACCACTAATTTATTAAACAAAAAAAAACCAAATAATATGTCAATTTTAGAAATTTTATTAGAAACAGTAACAGCAGCCGATCCATCTAAATTAGGTGCAGCTATCGGAGCAGGTTTAGCCGCAATCGGAGCAGGTATCGGCATCGGAAATATCGGTAAAGGTGCAATGGAAGGTATTGCACGTCAGCCGGAATCTACAGGTGATATCAGGTCAAATATGATTGTAGCTGCTGCCCTTGTAGAAGGAGCGGTATTCTTTGCAATCGTATTGTGTCTGTTGATCGCTTTATAAAAAACCTAGACTCGGTATTAAGATTTGGGGAAGTGATTCGTCATTTCCCTTTCGTAAATACCAAATCCCGGATATGTGCCGGGAGCATTAATGCAATTTAAAAATTAATAATAAAGAAAAATGGATTTTGTAACACCTGGTATTGGTCTTCTCTTTTGGATGGTAATAGTCTTCGGATTGTTATTGTTCCTGTTGAAAAAATTTGCTTGGAAACCGATTTTAACGGCCTTGCACGAGAGAGAACAATCAATTGATGAAGCACTCAAATCTGCGGAGTATGCGCGCGAACAAATGACAAAGTTGCAAAGCGATAACGAGGCGATGCACAAACAGGCAAGAGAAGAGCGCGATCAGATATTAAAAGAGGCAAAGGAAATGAAAGACAATATCATTTCTGATGCTAAGAAATCTGCAGAAGATGAAGGCAAAAAGATGATCCTTAGGGCCACTGAAGAAATTAACAAGCAAAAGCAAAGCGCAATTGCTGAATTAAAAGGACAAGTAGCCACTTTATCAGTAAGCATTGCTGAAAAATTGATTGCCAACCAGTTGTCCAATAATACGGAACAGCAAGCCATCATTGCCAATCAAGTAAATAACCTGAATAACAACCAACAAGCGATCGCTTAAGTCAATGTCAGAAATTAAAATAGCTAACAGGTATGCACAGGCGCTGATTCAGCAGGCAATTGCTGATAATAAACTGGCCACAGTTGCCGGTGATGTGCAAGTACTTTATGATACCTGCCGCGCCAGTAAGGATTTGAGGAATGTTTTATCGAACCCGATTATCGCCAACGCTCAGAAATTATCTGCTTTAAAAACTATTTTCAAGAATTTCGATGGATTGACGCTAAACTTAATAAAACTGGTTTGTACAAGGAACAGGGAAAACATTCTGGAAAAAATTGCGGAAGCATTTTTATCGGCCTACAGATCCTATCAGGGGATTCAGAAAGTAAACGTTGAATCTGCTGTTGCAGCGGATGATAGAACCTTACAAAGCATCAAAAAATTTGTAATGGAAAAAACAGGTGCAAAGGATATAGAGTTGCACACCAGTATTAATCCGGATGTAATAGGCGGATTAGTCATAAAATTTGGAGACAATTTGCTCGATAGCAGTATTGCCGCTAAATTAAGGAACCTTAAAAAAGAATTAAACATCGCATAATAAAATAAATCATGGCAGAAATAAGACCTGATGAAGTTTCAGCAATTCTGAAACAACAGATAACAAACTTCAAAACAGAAGCCGAACTAGAACAAGTAGGTACTGTGCTTCAAGTGGGTGACGGTATCGCTCGTATCCATGGGCTTACCCAGGTTCAATCAGGTGAGCTGATTGAATTTGAAAATGGTATGAAAGCAATTGTGTTGAATCTTGAAGAAGATAACATAGGTGCCGTATTATTTGGAAGTAGTACATTAATTAAGGAAGGTGATACTGTTCGCAGAACTGGTAAAATAGCCTCGATTAATGTTACTGAAGGAATGCTTGGCCGTGTCATCAATACTTTGGGCGAACCAATTGATGGTAAAGGACCCTTAACTGGCGAAATGTTCGAAATGCCTTTGGAGCGTAAAGCCCCGGGTGTATTGTTCCGCGAACCGGTAAAAGAGCCTTTGCAAACCGGTATCAAATCAATTGATGCAATGATTCCTATTGGAAGAGGACAGCGTGAGTTGATCATCGGTGACAGGCACACAGGTAAAACTGCTGTGGCCATTGATACGATTATCAATCAAAAAGAATATTACGAAAAAGGTAAACCAGTTTATTGCATCTATGTAGCTATTGGTCAAAAGGAATCAACAGTTAAGCAAGTGGTTAAAACCCTTGAAGAAAAAGGTGCTATGCCTTATACAGTGGTATTAACGGCCTCAGCTGCGGCTCCTGCACCTTTGCAGTTCTTTGCGCCAATGGCAGGTGCTGCAATAGGTGAATTTTTCAGAGACAGAGGTTTGCCAGCACTTATAGTTTATGATGATTTATCTAAACAGGCAGTAGCTTACCGTGAGGTATCTTTATTGTTAAGACGTCCACCGGGACGTGAGGCTTATCCAGGTGATGTGTTTTATCTGCACAGTCGTTTGCTTGAAAGGGCATGTAAACTGAACGCATCAGATGCTATTACCCAAAATATGAACGACTTACCTCCTTCATTAAAAGGTAAAGTAAAAGGTGGAGGATCATTAACTGCCTTACCAATTATTGAAACACAGGCTGGTGACGTATCAGCTTATATTCCTACTAACGTAATTTCGATTACCGATGGACAGATTTTCCTTGAGTCGAACTTGTTTAACTCTGGCGTGCGTCCTGCAATCAACGTGGGTATCTCCGTTTCACGTGTGGGTGGTAATGCTCAGATTAAATCAATGAAAAAGGTGGCTGGTACTTTGAAATTAGATCAGGCACAATACCGTGAATTGGAAGCATTTGCAAAATTCGGTTCCGACCTAGATTCTGCTACAAAATCTGTATTAGAAAAAGGTTCACGTAACGTTGAAATATTAAAGCAGGGACAATATTCACCTTTAAGGGTTGAACAGCAAACTGCAATTATTTACCTTGGCACAAAAGGCGCTCTAAACAGCATTCCTGTTAACAAAGTAAGGGCTTTTGAAGCTGAATTCCTTGATGTGTTGGAGCGCAAACACAAAGATTTGTTGAACAGCCTTGCAGCAGGTAAAATTGACGATACAATTACCGCTACCCTTGAGCAGGTATGTAAGGAGCTGTGCGCCAATTATACCGCCTAATTTTTTATAAAACAGAATGGCTAATTTAAAGGAAGTAAGAAGCAGGATAAGTTCCACTATCTCAACGCAGCAGATTACTAAAGCGATGAAGCTGGTGTCGGCTACAAAATTGAGGAAGGCTCAAGCGGCTATTTTCCAGATGCGCCCTTATTCCGATAAATTAAACAACATACTTCAAAACCTTTCAGAAAGTGTTGATGATCAGAAACTGTCAAGATTTTTTAAGGTCACAGAACCAAAGAAAGTATTACTCGTAGTGGTAACGAGCGACAGGGGATTGTGTGGTGGTTTTAATGCCAATGTGATTAAAAGGACTAGGTTATTAATTGAAACGGATTATGCAGAATTAGCTAAGAAGGGCATGGTAGAAATATTGTTCATAGGTAAAAAAGGTTATGAAGCATTGAAAAAATATAACCTGCCGATGAATACCACTTACATGCAGGCTTTTGCGAATCTTAATGCAGAATCTGTATTTGAGATTGGTGATTTTATTTTACAACAATACCTTTCCGGTGAATATGATGAAGTAGAAGTGGTTTATAATAAATTCAAGAACGCGGCCACACAAATAGTGAGCAATGATTTGTTATTGCCTGTGAGCTTCAGCGTATCAACGAAATCTAACCAAAAGAACGATTATATTTTCGAACCAAATAAAGTGGTTATTTTGGAAGAATTGATTCCAAGAGCAGTTAAAACACAGTTGTACAGAAACCTTTTAGATTCCTTTGCCAGCGAACATGGTGCAAGGATGATATCTATGGATAAAGCCACTGATAATGCTGGAGAAATATTAAAACAATTGAAATTGTTATACAACAGAGCCAGACAAGCAGCAATCACTAGCGAGATTTCCGAGATAGTAGGTGGAGCAGCAGCATTGAACGGATAATCTTTAGATTAAAATAGTACAAAAAACCATTCGCCGCAAGCGAATGGTTTTTTGTTTTCTGGCCTCTTCGTTATATTGCTTCCTGACCCTGAAAGGGTCAAATATCTATAGCCCTGGACGCAGGGTTATAAATACAACGAAATTAAAGCGTTTGGCGACTTATTTGTGCCCCAACAAATAAGATTACAAACGCTTATCCCATAAATTGAGTAAAAAGTATATTACACAATAGTCACCAACCAAAATAATTCATTATTTCCATCTTGGTCGCATCACTATTATTGGTAAATAATTTTTGTGCAATTGGCAAACTGGGTGTTTGGGCAGTTCCTCCACTGCGGATGGAGATTACCACATTTTTCCCATTGGTTACCTGCTGACTATTGTCAAAAGTGGCGCCTGTTGTGTCACCATAAGAAACAAAGATGGCAGAGAACGTATTCTGCATACTCCATTGTTCAAATTTGATACCAGTATGAGTGATTTCCAAATCCATGTGTGTAAAGGTATTGCTTTGGCAATTGATTAGTTTTAGTCCAAAAGAATTGCTATAAATAGTATTCGTGTTCGGGATGAGCGTATTGCTGAAAGCTCCACTTATGGTGCAGAAGGTAGCAGTTTGTAATTCTACACCACAACCTGTCGCACAAACACCAACCAAATGCATACGGCAATCGAGAGGCCAACATATTTTAATAGCAGAAGCCCGCGAAGCTTTAGTTGCATAATTGGCATCAACATATCCATTGTTTCCAATAATATCAAAATCACAGCCATTCAAAGGAAAATCATAACTATTACCAAATTGCACTAATGCAGTATCTACAACACCGTAGAATTGTAGGCCTGTGAATTTCCAATAAAAAGCATGCTCACCTTTCCAATTAAAAACAATACCTGGCTTGCCTCCTGTTAGGGCGCCGCCGCCATTTACATATATGCTGGCATTGTGACCTTGAAATTCTATTCCATATCCTGAAAAAGTTGTTTTCCATGTTGAATTGGTAAGGTTAGGAAGCAATTTTGAAAAATCAACTTCCAAGGCCCCACTGGTAAAATAGTATCCCGGTTTAAAAT
>JBBQIF010000239.1:0-5293 GCA_038324665.1 Bacteroidia bacterium | reverse complement strand
AACCTTGTAACAGCCTTTGAAACCCAAACCAAACAAAATACCAACCAGTTTTTTACCAACCGGAATTATAATTATACCACTCAATCCATCTTTCCTGAATTATTTTACATAAACAAAAAAGGGTTTCGTTTAGGTTTGTTTTTTAAATATCTGGAAGCTGCCAACCAGAAGGACCTAGGAGGTGAATTGGTTTTTATACAAGAAGTAGGCGCAGAATTCAGATACTTTGTGGTGAATAAGGGGAATATAGATGCCAAAGTAACATCGCATAATATTAACTACAAGGGCAATGCCAACAGCCCTTTGGCATTTGATTTACTGAATGGCCTAAGCAATGGGCAGAATGTAACTTGGAATGTTACTTTTGGAGGCAAGGCTGCAGGCAATATTCAGATTAATATTAGCTATGAAGGCCGCAAAACCCAGGTGTATAAAACGGTGCATATAGGCAGGGCAGAGGCGAGGTATATTTTTTAACCTTCATGTATTTTATCTTATGGTGATCCAGTTGGCTTTTGTTGCCACCCGAAATGGTTCTGACGAGGCGTCAGGGTCAGGGTATTTACCTATCCTTGTTTTTTCAGAAGTGTAAAAAATAAAGTCGTAGTTGTTGGTGTCATCGCTAAAATACTCCCAATCATCCATCAGGCTTATATGTACAATTAAATCCATATATTTTGTCATCAATTCCGAAACAGTTGAATTAGGATTTAGCCCATTACTTGTTTTCAAATGCTTGCTTACCGCAATAATGGCTAAAAGTGTATCATTGTCACGGTAAGGGATAAGACCAAATATGACGGTATCGCCCCAGTAATACAGGTAAGCCTCGCCACCTCCATCATAACCAAAATTGCCTGCCTCATCCACTTTTTTTGTTAATCCGCTGAATTGCATTTCTGCTTCTTTTATGGTCATGCCAATTTTTATTTTACCTAATTGACCTTTCATTATTATGAAGTCGGAAAAGCGAAATCCGTGTAGAGTATCTTTCGATTTTTCCGAAACTCTTGTTTCATTCACCGCTTTGTTTTCAGGTATAGTTGCCGGTTTACAGCTCAACATCAAAAGGAAATATACTGTTATTAAATTAGATTTCATCCGGCTTCAACAAAAGTAAAGAAAATGGACTGAACTGCAATTTGAAATTAAGATCAGTCCTTCTATTTTTTAAATGGTTTATTTTATTTTTTAAGCGATGGCAATAACTCATCTAATCCTTCCATCGCCATTCTCAAGCCATCTTTAAAGCCCATTTCTACAGTGGCTTCAAGTTGCGCCAGGTCACCATAAGTGATATGAAAATCTACAAGGGTTCTTTCGCCTTTGTCTGTGAATGTAACATCCCATTTTGATTGCGGCATCTCTTTGTTAATGTTGCCATCAACGTCTGCAAAAGCATCATGCCCGGTAAATTTTTTACCTTGTTCTATGTTCTTGTAATCTGCCCAGGCCCAGTGTTCTTCGCCTGCTGGTCCTATCATGGCATAATGCCAATGCCCACCTTCCCTGAAGTCCATCGTTTTTGTTCTAGCCTTCCACGGCTTTGGCGCCCACCACTGGTCAAGAATCTCACTTTTGGTATAGGCATCCCAAACTAATTGAAGTTCTGCTGCGAATTCCCTTTTTACTGTAATTGTGTTGTTTTCCTTATTTACGGAAAAATCAAACGCTAAATTTGCACTCATTTTATTATTATTTTAATTATTTATTTTTTTTTGCTTTTCATTTTTTGTAAAACTTTGTCCAGCTCGCTAAAGCGGCCTTCCCATATCTTTCTGAACTGCTCCAGCCATTGATCTATTTCTTTCATTTTTAAACTGTTTAAGTGGTAATATATTTCTCTTCCTGATTGTTTTTCAGATAACAATTCGCACTCACTCAGTATCTGTATATGCTTTGAAATGGTTTGCCTTGACGAATCAAAGTTCTCTGCAATAGCACCTGGGGTCATGGCATGCATTGCAACTAAAGCTAATATCGCTCTACGTGTAGGATCGGCTATGGCCTGATAAACATCTCTTCTTGTTTCCATTTATGCAGTTATGTGACTGCAAATATAATGCAGTTATTTGGCTGCGCAAATTTATTAATGTTTTTTTTCAAAGTTATTAAAAGTGAGTGGGTTAACTTTTTTTCATGGTCATTAAACTCCGAAAAAAATATAACTGTGGTGGATGGTTTGTTATGTTTAGCAGATTGCTAATAAGAGGATATTTCATTTTTATGCCCTCATGAGTTCAAAAAGATGGAATGCCAATAGAAGCTTGTACGCTACTGCCCAATAACTATGAAATTTGTATTTAGTCTATTAATTTGCAATCAACTTGGCAATGCCAAAGGCTGCTGCTGCTGCCAATAAGCCAATAAAGGTTACTTTTATTGCACCAATAAATGGCGGTTGTCCGGTAACTTTGCTCTTAAAATAGCCAAAAATAAATAGACACATTGAAGTTAATAGCAGCGATAATAATAGGCCGTCTTGAGGGTGTGATGTGAACATATAGGCTGTTAATGGTATTAAGCCTCCAATAAAATAAGAGATGCCAATTGTCATTGCACTTTTCTTGGCCCTTGCGGGATGAGGTTCTTCAAGCCCCAATTCAAAACGCATCATGAAATTAACCCATTTGGTTTTGTCTTTAGATAATTCAGTAGCAATAATTTGTTGTGATTCGGCACTTAATCCATATTCTGCGAATACTTCTTTTACCTCTTCTATTTCTTTTTCCGGCACGCGGTCCACTTCTTCGAATTCGCGCTTTAATTCGCTTTGATAATGGTGGTGCTCTGTGCGCCCAGCCAAATAACCTCCTAAACCCATTGCAATACTACCTGCTACAATTTCAGCAATTCCCGCTGTAATAATAACCGTATTGCTGTCTACAGCTCCGCTTAAGCCTGCAGCCAGCGCAAATGGCACCGTTAATCCGTCGCTCATGCCAATTACAGTGTCCCTAATAAAATCGGAACTTTTTAAGTGATTTTCTTTGTGATGCATTTGCTTATTCTTCGCTTTTATTTTTTAAACTCATTAACAAGGTATAGGCACCTTTGATGACAATTTTTTTACCGACACTTATTTCTGTCAATATTTCGATATAGCCATTTTCAATATTTCCTACCTCCACCTCTGTAATTCTGAATTCATTGTCGCCCAAGGATTCAAATATATATTGTTTGCCTTCAAATCTCACAACTGCTTCTTCTGGCAATACGGCGGCAATATTGTTTTTAATCTCTATTTCAGCATTCATATACATACCTGGAATCAATGTTTTATCGTAATTCTCAAAGTGGCAATGTACTTCTGTATTGCCATTTTGGTTAAGATTTTGGCTTATCAAGAGTATTTGACAATTGTATTTTATCTCCGGATGAACATTGTTGTATGCGACAAGTTTTTGACCGATAAATAATTTATTGATATCCTTTTCAAAAATTTTCAAATTTAAGTGAATATCGGAAGGATTAACCAATTCAAACAATACCTCACTTGGGTTCACATATTTGCCAATGTTGGCATTAATTTTTGATGTAAATCCATTGATTGGCGAAATAATGTTTATGCTTCTTGAAATGGAGTTTTCATTTAATTTATCAGGATTAATACCAATAAGTTTGAGCTTCTCAACCAAGGATTTAATAGTAATTTTTTGTGTGATATAAGCAGAACGTGTCTGATCGAAAATCTTATCGCTAGTAGCTTTACTTTTGTTCAACTCCAATTGACGATTGTATTCATTTTCTAATGATGAAAATTGGGCCAAGGCTATTAAATAATCTTGTTGTAATTGAATGTATTGAGGATCTTCAATACTTGCAATTATCTCGCCCTTGCTAACATGCATACCAGGCAATAAATTAGTAGATTTTAAATATCCACCTAAAGGAACACTGATAGATACCATGTTCTGGGGTGGTACATCAATTCTTCCATTTACTTTTAGCGTGGAAGAAACTTGTTTCTGTTGTAATTCTCCTATTTCTATTCCGGCATTCTTAAATTGGGCATCGTTTAGTTTAATAGCTGTTTGAATACTTGAAGTTACATTGCTTTCTTCTGCTTTTTTACCTGTGCATGCACCCAAAGAGATAATTGCCGTAAGGATTAATTTGAAGCAATAATGGGAATGTATGGTTCTATTTGTTTTTAAATTAAATAATTTCATTTTGTTAAACTGTGTTTGTTGTTTGATAATATGTTTTCATGGGTCCAATGCACGTACGTTATAAAATCACTCTTTCGTTCTTTACAATTAGGAACATTGCAGATATTGCATTGATGTGGCATACAGCCATCAATATGAACAAAGAATTCAACTCTTTCCTTAAAATGTTTGGTGAGCAAATCTGTTAAGCGGTCTAATGATGCATGGGCTTCATTCACATTGATATAAAAAGGCACTGTTAAGTGACAATCTATGTGGTAAAATCCTGCATAATTTATCACGCGCATATTGTGCACATCTATCCACTCTGTTGTTCTGTGCTCATTTAATACTTTAATAATGTCGTTTATAATTTCACTGTCGCTCTCATCCATTATACCAGCAACAGATTTGCGAATGATTTTATAACCAGTAATAATAATTATAAAGGCAAATAACATCGCAGCAACACTATCTATCCATTGATAGCCTGTAATTAAAATTAGGGCAATACCCACCAATAAACCTAAAGTAGAGTAGGTGTCTGATTTCAAATGACTGCCACTTGCTATAAGGATAGGAGAGTTTTCTTTCTTGCCTTTATTAATGCAAATTTGTCCCAAAATATAATTCACTATGGCCGTAATTGCAATTAAAATCATTCCATAGTCAAGTTTTTTAATGTCGTGGGGGTGCATCAGATTATTAATAGCTTCATATATGATGAAAATACCTGCCACGCTTATCAAGACACCCTCTATGGCAGAAGATAAGAATTCAACCTTACCATGTCCATAAGGATGGTCCTTATCCTTGGGTTTTGAAGAAAGTACAATACTGTACAATCCTATAAAGCCGGCTATAACATTAACGATACTCTCCATTGCATCTGTTAAAATTGCAACGGAAGAAGTGATTAACCAAGCGATAATTTTGATAATGAACAATAGAACTGAAACACTCACGAGTATTTGTTGCATTCTTATTATATTCATCTCGGATCTGTTCTCCATGTTTAGTTGTTAGCGTTAAGGTAATTAAGTACAATAATACTTTCATTCAGATTCTTTACGGCATTAATATATTCACTTTGAATTCCAATGGCTTGATTGCTGAGCATTACAAAGTCGAGGTAATTTATT
>JBBQIF010000238.1:0-5312 GCA_038324665.1 Bacteroidia bacterium | reverse complement strand
AGGCAACAGAGAAATTACCATCCTACTTTCTCTCACAAGATTCTCTACCTTCTCATGGTCAAAAATATCTGTTTCATAGAAACTAAGGTCTTTTTGGTATTTGATATGCTCCTTTACATAACTGATGTCTTTGTCACAAATCAATAATTCGCAATTATTGGCAACACACCATTCCTGTAAATATTCAATAAGATAAAGGCTACTGCGACCGGCACCAAAAAGGAGGAGATTGTTCATTGAGGGAGCAAAGGTACTTTTATCCTTTTTTATATTTTTTATCATTTATGGATATATATGGATAATTTTATGGATATTTGCATACTATATGGATAATTATGGATAATTTTATGGATAAGGCAAATTCAAATATCTTTGAAATAACACCTGAGATTTTATCACTTATTGCAGAAATAGATGAGTTCAGAGGTGCATGGAGAGCGATTGGGCAACTGGCTCCTGAGCATCTTTTGTCCTTAAGGAAAGTTGCTACAATTGAAAGTATCGGTTCATCTACAAGAATAGAGGGGAGCCAGTTAACAGATAGACAGGTTGAGGAACTACTTAGTAATTTGCAAATAAGAAAATTTGATACCCGTGATGAACAAGAAGTGGCCGGTTATTCTGAAGCCATGGATACCATTTTCCAAAATTACGAACATATTCCTTTTACCGAAAATTATATCAAGCAATTTCATGGAGAACTTTTGAAATACAGTGCTAAGGATACATGGCACAAAGGAAACTATAAGAAATCTCCTAACCATGTTGAGGCATTCGACCCAAATAGTAAAAGCCTGGGAATTATTTTTGAGACTTGTAGTCCTTTTGAAACACCTTTCCGAATGACTGACATAATTAATTGGGCCGATGTTGCTTTGGAAGGGAAGAAACTTCATCCTTTATTGGTAATATCAGTTTTTATTGTAGAGTTTCTTGCGATCCATCCCTTCCAGGACGGGAATGGCAGATTATCAAGAATTCTGACTACTTTCCTGCTTTTAAGAGCCGGCTATAATTATGTGCCCTACAGCTCACTTGAAGCTATTGTAGAACAAAACAAGGAAGGTTATTACCTGGCATTGAGGAAAACTCAGATGTCATTAAAGTCTAGCACCCCTGACTTGTCGCCATGGATGTTATTTTTCCTAAGGGCACTCAAACAACAAAAAGACAAGCTGGAATCCAAAATTGAAAAAGAAAAACTTTTATTCGGTCAGTTGCCGGAACTTTCAATACAGATACTTACTTTAATTAAGTCAAAAGGTAGGGGCACTGTAAAGGACATAGTAATGATGACCAAGGCCAACAGGAATACGGTAAAGAAACATCTTGAAGCGTTGGTTGATAGCCAAAACTTGCAAAGAAATGGGTTGGGTAAAGGAACCTGGTATAGTTTGAAAGGTTAATGATTTAGGTTGTAAATTTGGAAAATAGATTATGAATAAAGTAAATAAACTTAAATATAAAGGGAAAGGCTTCTGGATGGAACAATACCTTTGTGAAGTTTTAAGCCAATTTATATGTGAGGCCTTTGAATCAGCAGGTATAAATAGTGTTAATTAGAATTTAAAACGTATCTATGAAAATTGTGCGGGAAATCGGGAAGGAGTTAGTTACGGTATTGTAGGCATTTTATTTGATAAACATATAACTAATCAAACAGATAAAAACACATTAGTTAATGTGCTCAATCAAGCAAAAACCAGAGTGTTAGCCAAAGGAGATGAAATTTCAACTACTGAATTAAATACCTAGGAGGCTAATGTAAGAACTTTTGAAAATCACCCCGGATGGTGGACATTGCCAATTAAAACTAAAAGTATTGCAAATACCTTAGATTTAATAACTAAGCTCCTGAATGAAGAAGATTTCCCATTAGATAATCACTATATTTTTTATGTAGGAAGAGAGGGAGCAGATTGGGGTACATTTATTTAATGAGCCACCGCACTCCCACACACCATCCCATCTATTGCCGCACTCACAATTCCTCCCGCATATCCTGCGCCCTCGCCGCATGGGAATAAATTTTTTATTTCTGGGTGTTGTAATGTTTCCTTGTCCCTGGGAATGCGAACTGGAGAAGATGTGCGACTTTCAACACCTACCAGCAAGGCTTCATTGCTCCTGTAACCATTCATGGTTTTGCCAAAATGAACCAGTGCTGTTTGCATTGATTTTGTTATAAAATCTGGTAAAATGATTTTTAATTCCACACTCTTAATACCGGGTAAATAAGAACATTCAGGTAGGGAAGCGGACCATTTATTTTGAATAAAATCTTCTACTCGTTGTGCAGGGGCTATGATGCTCCCTGTTGATTGATAGGCCAGATTTTCTATATGTTGTTGAAATTGAAGAGCAGACAAGGCAGTGTTCCCAAACTGTTTTTCCCAATGCTTTTGCTCTACTGTTACCACCATGCCACTGTTGGCAAACTCGCCATTGCGCTTGCTAGGACTCCAGCCATTAACTACTATTTCATTTTTAGCTGTTGCTGCCGGAGCAATAATACCACCAGGGCACATGCAAAACGAAAATACACCACAACCTTCTGCCTGGGTAACGATGCTATAAGCTGCAGGTGGTAAATTTTCGTCCCTTGTTTTTTGTTTGTATTGAATGGTATCAATAATGTTTTGGGGATGCTCTATCCTTAATCCTAAAGCAAATGGTTTGGGTTCTATCCGTATTTTTTTATCTTGCAGTAAATGGAAAATATCCCTTGCAGAGTGACCGGTGGCTAGTATCACAGCATCAATTTGGATTTCAGTTTTATTGTTACAAATAATACTTTCAATTTTGCCTTCTTTAATTTTAAAGTCAGTAAGTTTGGTGTCGAATAATAGTTCACCGCCATTCGCCAAAATAGTTTCCCGCATTTTTTCAATAATCTGCGGCAGTTTATTCGTGCCAATATGTGGATGGGCGTTCACTAGGATATCCGGATCGGCGCCATGTTGCACGAAAGTCTGCAGAACCCTTTCAACACTTCCTCTTTTCTTACTGCGGGTATAAAGTTTACCATCGCTGTATGTGCCTGCTCCTCCCTCGCCAAAGCAATAGTTACTCTCAGGATTCACAAGCAATTCTTTGTTCATTAATGCAAGGTCGCGCCTACGAGATTTTACATCTTTTCCCCTTTCAATGATGACTGGTTTGATTCCTCTTTCTAACAATTGAAACGCAGCAAAAATACCTGCCGGTCCGCAACCAATAATAGCCACCTTTTTTTTAAGGCTTATTGCCTTTATTTCAAATAAATTAACACCATTTTCAATGGTATCGCCTTCAATAAAAATCTTAAGTTTAAGCACATAAACAATTGGCCTTTTCCGGGCATCAATTGAGCGCTTTACTAAGGTTATTTGTTTAATCTTTCCGGTCAGCTGGGGATTAAGCCTGATGAACTCCTCTTTTATTTTTTGCTCATCAAAAGCAAATTCAGGCAATAGCTTAATTTCAGATTCTAACATGGGTACAAGAGCCGGGGTTTTATCCCGGAATCTGGCGCAAAGATAATGAAAAGTGGTTAGTGATTAGCAATCAGTCGTTAGTGCGGTTCACCAGTCATAACAATCATCTTTTTGAACTTATAATTTGGGGTATGAATTGGTGTTTTAGGGTATTTTCACTAATCACTAGCCACTAAGTACCAATCACTGCCCCAAAATTTGGCTATCTTTTAATAAAGATTTATCTTTGCACCATTAATACAAACAGATGGCAGATATTTTTGATAAAGTGATGAAGAATATGGGACCCTTAGGTTCCCACATTAAGGAAGCGCATGGTTATTTTACCTTCCCTAAGCTTGAAGGTGAGATAGGACCTAAAATGATGTTTAATGGCAAGGAAAAATTAAACTGGAGTTTGAACAATTACCTTGGGTTGGCGAACCATCCTGAAGTTAGGAAAGCAGACGCCAATGCAGCTGCCCAATACGGTATGGCCTACCCCATGGGTGCCCGGATGATGAGTGGCAACAGCAATCCCCATGAACAACTAGAAAGGGAGCTTGCCGCTTTTTGTGGTAAAGAAGATGCGATATTATTGAACTTTGGCTACCAGGGTGTTGTTTCCATTATCGATGCAATGGTGGACCGTCACGATGTGATTGTTTATGATGCTGAATCACACGCCTGCATTGTGGATGGTGTGCGCTTGCACGCCGGTCACCGGTATCAATTCAAACACAATGATATGGAAAGTTGCGAAAAGCAATTGCAGCGAGCCACCAAATTAGTAGAAAAAAGTGGAGGTGGTATATTTCTGATTACTGAAGGTGTATTTGGCATGAGTGGTAACCAAGGAAATTTAAAAGGAATTGTGGCCCTTAAAGATAAATACAGCTTCCGTTTATTCGTGGATGATGCGCATGGTTTTGGCACAATGGGTAAGACAGGTAGTGGAACGGCAGAAGAACAAGATGTAATAGATGGTGTGGATTTACATTTCTCTACATTCGCTAAATCAATGGCCAGCATTGGTGCATTTGTTGCAGGACCTAAAATTATTCTTGATTTCTTACGCTATAATTTGCGTTCTCAGATATATGCTAAGTCATTACCGATGCCATTGGTAATTGGTGCGCTGAAACGCTTGGATTTAATAAGAACCAAACCAGAATTGAAAGAAAAGCTATGGGAAATTACCACTGCCCTTCAAACTGGGTTAAAACTGGCTGGTTTTAATATAGGAACAACAACAACTCCAGTTACGCCGGTGATATTGAGCGGTACTGTAGCAGAAGCTACTCACCTAACCTTCGATTTAAGGGAAAATTACGATATTTTCTGCTCAATTGTGGTTTATCCAGTAATCCCAAAAGGAATTATCATATTGCGTTTGATTCCAACTGCTGTTCATACGATAGCGGATGTGGAACGGACTATCAGCGCATTTACGGAGATCAAGAACAATCTTGCAGAAGGTAAATACGATCACGAAAAACTCGTGAATGCCGCTATTTCATAAATGGCCATTAAAAAGTAAGGCTTATTAAAAAAGCGTTCAAAAATCTGTTGAAGGATTATTTTAACTTTACCAAAGGGGAGAGGAACGCATTTTTTGTTTTAGCTCTTATAACCATTGTTGTTGCCATTCTTCCAATGATTGATTTCAAAAGGAATAGTAATACAAAAACTGATTTTACCTTGCTAGAAAATTTGCAAACAGGCAATCCTACTGATTCAGTAGGTAATGATGAACTCAGTGAAAGTGATAGATTTCAGGAATATCCTGAAAAAAAGGGGCAAAGCATAAAATTCCTTTTTAATCCTAATACTGCAACACTTCAACAATTGCAATCA
>JBBQIF010000237.1:0-5317 GCA_038324665.1 Bacteroidia bacterium | reverse complement strand
CGCATTTTTTGAGGGTTATTCAGCAGGACTGCGCAATTACCTGACTCCAAATGCTTTATCTGGCATGATTATAGGCATTGCAATACATGAGATACCTGCAGCATTCTCATTGTCCGTACTGCTCAATCAAAAAATAAAAGTAAAA
This sequence comes from Bacteroidia bacterium, assembly GCA_038324665.1. Taxonomy (GTDB): domain Bacteria; phylum Bacteroidota; class Bacteroidia; order NS11-12g; family UBA955; genus JABMMZ01. The sequence goes on along the minus strand of JBBQIF010000237.1, from coordinate 5,172 downwards.
AAACTGAAGCTGAGTCTTTTGCTTTTCTATACACTTTCCTCTCCTATTGGCTATTTTATTGGCGTATTTGTACACCAGGAACATTTAATTTCTGAAAAATTTTCACAAATTATTACTGCAATTATAGCTGGTACATTTTTACATATCAGCACAACAATCGTATTTGAAAATTCCTTATGGAGAAAAGAGGGTTTAATGAAATGGATGTTTATACTTTCAGGCGTCATTATCTCCTATTTTGCTTGTTCAATTGCGTAAAATTAAGGTCATAAATATACCCTACCACAATAAAACGGCACAAAATACATTAATTTGCATAACCGAATGAAATACATTTTGCTATCTTTTTTCGCATTTTACAGCTTCTCTACCATGGCGCAACTGGCAGGTAAAGCGACTTATGCATTCTTAAATATGAATCCTTCTGCAAGAAGTCTTGCGCTGGGTTCCAATTTAATTTCAACTGTAGATAAAGACTTAAGTGTTGCGTGGCAAAATCCTGCAGCCCTTAACCCTCTAATGCATAACCATGCGTTTGTAAGTTATAACAATTATGTGTCGGACATTAAATCAGGCTATTTTAGTTACGCCAGAGATATAAAGAACAAGGGAACATTTGCCGCATCTATCATGTATCTTGATTATGGCAAGTTCAACGGCTATTTGCCAAGTGGCATTTCCACCGGTGTATTTACTGTGAAGGATCAATGTATGCAGATAGGCTACGGCAGGAAAATAAATGAGAAATTCAGGTTGGGCGCTTCATTAAATTATATTTACTCTATCTATGAATCGTATGTGAGCAATGGCCTCTCCACCAACCTATCAGGAATATACAACGATACGGCTCAAAATATTACGATCACAGGATTTGCAAAGAATATAGGTTTCCAGGCTATTCCTTAGTGGGGTACTGCAAGGCAAGCGTTGCCCTTCGAAATGGCGATCACTTTCGCAAAAAAAGTAAAATATTTACCTTTCAGATATAACTTGGTTTTGCACGATTTACAAAAGCTGGACATGCGCTACAGCTATGCTACTACAGAAAAAGATGAAAATGGCAATATAAAAATTAAAAAGATGACGATGGGTGACAATATTGTAAGACATTTGACTTTAGGAGGTGAATTAAATCTGTCCCAGCATTTTGTTATCCGTTTTGGATACAATCACATGAGGAGAAAAGAAGCTTCACCAGAACAAAAACGTGGAACCACAGGATTCAGTTGGGGTCTAGGATTTAAAATTAGCAAATTTCATATTAGCTACGGCAGTGCATCCCTTTTCCCCGGATTTAATTCCAATCAGTTCAGCTTGCTTTGCAATCTTGGTGAATTTTATACAAAGAAGGCTGGAGGAAGTAAGTAGTTGGCAATGGGAAAAAGGGAAAAAGGAAAATTGGCAATTTGCAAAATTTTATTCTGACACTACTCAATCCGTTTTTTTTAATAATCTTTGCCAATTGCCAACTTGGATTTAATTGCCAACTTTCTTATACTGTATCTTTCAATTTAGAAAAAACTCCAAATAACAGATAATCTTTGCCAATTGCCAAATTGGATTTCATTGCCAACTCTCCTCTCCTACCTTTTAATAATAAAATTTCCAAGCTACGCCTAACCTAAATCTGCGCAAAGCAGTTGGTTGATATGGAGATGAATAGAAATAATTTGGAAACAAGTTAGGGTTGCCAAAGTCCTGATTAAAGTGCTCCATTTTAAAGAAAATTCTGGCGGTCTTTATTTCTGCATTGACAAAGAAATCAGCATAAGGATAATTACCCACCTTCACATTGCTCAATTGAAAATTTCTGGTGGAAGGATTATAGAATTTTGCTGTGTACTCCGAAGTGTAATTAACATCAATACCAACCTGCATAAAAGTTGCTTTTTTAAATGCATAAAACTGTAAATATATGCCTGTTTTAGATAACAGTTGTGGTAATAATATTTTAGATTTCAAACCGCTTGAGAAAGTCTGGTAAACCAGTTCCTGATGAATCTGTAATTTTTTTAGGTTAAAATGCTTTTTTGCATATAACTGTAGGATATTTTCTGCTGTTGCCATTTGATGGGGTTTAGCATCAAAACCGTAATAAATGTAATTGCTAAGTAAGGTATAATTTAACCTTAAATTAAATGATTCAGGGGGCAAGGCATAGTACCGGGCATCGTAAATGCCAGGTCTTTTTATTTTTTTAGATAATCCAAAGCTCAATGTCTGGCTCCCTTGTTGCTTGAAACTATTGTCCCAAACATAGTGGTTACTAAACATGTATTGCTGCTGGTATGTGGGCTGCGTTGCAATACTTAGCGCATCAATTTTTACAATATATCCCTTGCTTCCAAAGAGCAATGCTTCATTTTTCCAATGCAGGTAATGGTCTGCTTGATTATAGCCTGCCAAGAAAAAATTACCCTTCAATTCTGATTCAAATGCCTTTAGAAAATTAAAATTCAATTGCCCATATATAGAGGTATTAAAATTGATATTTCTACTGGAGTTCCGATTATTAACTACTTGCTGGTAATAGTTGATCTTTTCATATTTTGTACCTGCAATAAAACTTAGCCCTTTTTCTTTTAATGGTGAGAAAATTTCGAAACTATTGGAAATATTAGAATACCCCATACTATCAGCTGACATTAAAGCATTAAAGATATAAACAGAATCGTAAATATGACTATTGAAATCACGCGCATTATCAGTATAATAATTCGCCTGTTTTTCAAAATGAACAATATGCCCGATTCCAATTTGTGGAATAAACTGTTTCAAAGAATCTTTTGTGTATTTCCCTTTCAGCCATAAAGTTTGATTAAATTGATGGTCTCTGTATCGGTTAATATTCTTTGCATTGAGTAATTCAACATCCACTAACCTATTGGTTTGCAAGTTTCTGAAATACAGGTCATTTTTTGCACTTTGTTCTATACCACCGTTTTCATTAAAAATGGCCTTGTTCCATGTAAGAATTGCGCTAGCCATATATCTTTGGCTCTTTGATTTGTAATAGAGCGTTCCTTGGATATTCTTCATCACGTTGGTATTCCTGCGGTAAAAACCTTCGTTCGTTGTACTATGGTAATTCACCGCAAAATTAAATCTCTCCCCTATATTCTGGGTATGCGTAGCATCAAAACTAATGAGTCCTCTCCCACTCTGTCCGGCTTTTCCCTGTGTATAATAAAAATATGTATAGGGTACCTTAGCCCTGTAAAATTTTGCATTCTTGTTGTAAAAATAATAATCTCCGTACGGATTAAAACCTGTAATAAATCCGGGCTGGGAAGCAGGTTTGAACATTAAATTAAGGTAGGGTGTGCCAATATCCCCTAAATCTTGAATTGCAACGTTTTCCTTTTTAACCTTATTATATTGTGAAAAAAACAACATGGCACTATCGGTTGGTTCCTTAAAATTAAAATTGCGGTTAAGATTGGAGAGGTTGCTGCTATGGGGATCTACCCTTTTGGCAGTATCGAATATCTCATCCTGAGCGTGAGCCGTAAGGCTAAGTATTAAACTTAAAAGGATTACTATATGCCGCATTCAAAAATCTTAAGTTTGCAAAAGTAATACCAAAGAGCAGGAGCATTGCTATTTCTTAAGGATTTAGTCTTTTAAAATAAAATTCTCTTGCCTAAAACCTTATCATCTATTACATTATTGTTGTACGCTAAATGGCCGTTTACAAGGGTCTTATCAATTTTAAAGTCGAAGGTCTCACCTTCAAAAGGGCTCCAGCCACATTTATAGCGTATATTGTTTTTTGTGACTGTCTCTTGCTCCTTTTTTACCAATACCAAGTCGGCATAATAACCTTCCCTGATGTATCCCCTGTCTTTTATCCGAAAAAGTATGGCGGGATTATGGCTCATTTTGGTAACGATCTGTTCTAAACTTATTTTACCTTGTAGGTAGAACTGTAGCATGGCTTGAATGCTGTGCTGCACGAGTGGGCCTCCCGCAGGAGCCTTGATATATGGTTGTTCTTTCTCTTCGATAGTATGTGGTGCATGGTCGGTGGCTATTACATCTATTCTACCATCAAGTAAAGCTTTCCAGATACCCTCCCTATCTGCCTCAGATTTAATGGCAGGATTCCACTTGATCCAGTTCCCTTTGCGTTCATAGTCTTTATCCGTAAACCACAAATGGTGGATGCAAGCCTCCGCAGTTATTTTTTTCTGTTCCAAAGGAATATCATTCCTAAAGAGACTTGTTTCCTTAGCAGTAGAAATATGGAGGATGTGCAATCGGGTATCGTGTTTCCTTGCCAGTTCTGCCGCCATACTGCTGCTTTTATAGCAAGCTTCTTCATTGCGTATCAGGGCGTGTTGCATCGCCGTTAGTTTATCACCATATTCTTCCAAGTATTTGGCCATATTGTGCTTTATGGTTGTTTCATCTTCACAATGTGTTGCAATGAGCATAGGTGTATTAGCAAAAATCCTTTCAAGCGTTCCGGGATTATCCACCAACATATTGCCTGTACTGCTGCCCATAAATATCTTAACACCGCATACTTTGGACTGCTCGGTGCGCATTACTTCCTCATAATTGTCGTTCGTGGTGCCCATGAAGAAGGAGTAATTTGCCAGGGAAACCTGTGCAGCCCTTGCATATTTCTCTTCTAATAAAACCTGAGTTGTAGCTTGGGGATTGGTATTTGGCATTTCCATAAAGGTAGTAACTCCACCAGCCACAGCAGCCCTACTTTCTGTGAATAGATCTCCCTTGTGAGTTAATCCAGGTTCACGAAAATGTACCTGATCATCAATTGCACCAGGTAGCAAATACTGGCCTTCCGCAATAATCTCCACGGCATTAGGGTGATTGATAGAATTGTCTATTTTTTCAATCCTTTCATTTTTAATCAGTACATCCCCTACCCACTGTTTGCCTTCGTTTACAATTGTGGCCTGTTTAATTAAATAAAATTTCATTGCTTTGATGCAAAAGTAAGGAAAGGACAGTAAATATTTCTAAGCGTTAGTATTGATTAATCCTAAGTTCAATTTCATATATGGCATCATTTAGATTATTTCTGTAGTTGTTACTTCGCGTATTTTTTAATTCTCTCTTTAATACTTCTAGAGATTTTATTGAACCAATATCTCTCAATACACCAACAGACCTATCCCTAACATGCTTATTATTTTCGAATGG
>JBBQIF010000236.1:0-5336 GCA_038324665.1 Bacteroidia bacterium | reverse complement strand
TAGACAACAAAGAGAATCCTAAGGATAATCGTGGGGATGATAGCATCATTCACCACGGCCACAGAGATGGCAATGAGGTGTTGCCTGTTTCAGGTCTATTCGAAAACTGGTTCCTTGAATATGCCAGTTATGTTATCTTGGAACGAGCAGTCCCCAACCTATACGATGGCCTAAAGCCAGTTCAACGCAGAATCCTCCATGTAATGAAGGAAATGGATGACGGTCGTTTTAATAAAGTGGCGAATATTATCGGTTCTGCCATGCAATACCACCCACATGGAGATGCCGCCATAGGTGAGGCTATTGTCAACCTTGGTCAGAAAGAACTCATGATAGAAACCCAAGGTAACTGGGGAGATGTAAGAACCGGAGACAGTGCTGCAGCGCCAAGATATATTGAAGCCCGCTTATCCAAATTCGCTCTCGAAGTTACTTTTAATGATGAAACCACCGTATGGCAAATAAGCTATGACGGCCGTAAACGTGAACCTGTTACGCTGCCTGTTAAGTTCCCATTGGTGCTGGCACAAGGGGTTGAAGGTATCGCCGTTGGATTAGCCACCAAAATAATGCCCCATAATTTCATTGAATTATGCGAGGCCAGTATTGATATTCTGAAAGGTAAGAAAACAAATATACAGCCGGATTTTGCAACCGGTGGAATGGCTGATTTTACCAATTACAATGAGGGCAAAAGAGGTGGCAAAATAAGATGCAGAGCCAAAATAGAATCTGCAGACGGGAAAAAAGTATTAATCAAAGAAATCCCTTTCGGTACCACTACAGAAAGCCTTATCGACAGTATTCTGAAGGCCAATGACAATGGTAAAATAAAGATTAAAAAAGTAATTGACAATACGGCAAGAGATGTAGAAGTGGAAGTGCAACTTGCTCCTGGGGTTAGCACTGACATGACCATTGATGCATTATACGCCTTTACCGATTGCGAGGTGAGTATTTCCCCTAATTCATGTGTTATTGTGGAGGATAAACCCTTATTCCTTGCTGTTAACGACATGTTGAAGACCTCCACTGAAAACACCTTACACCTGCTAAAGACAGAATTACAGAACGAACTTAAGCACCTTGAGGATAAATGGCATTTCAGTTCACTCGAAAAAATATTTATTGAGAAAAAAATATACCTAAGCATAGAGGAATGTGAAACATGGGACGAGATACTTGAAATGATAGATAAGAAACTAAAACCATACAAGAAACTACTGAAGCGAGTAGTGACTATGGAGGATGTTGCAAGGTTACCTGAAATAAGAATCAAACGTATCTCAAAGTTCGATGCTTTTAAAGCGGATGAATACATCAAGGGCCTGGAATCACAAATTGAAGAGGTTAAAAACCATCTGGCAAACTTAACAGAATTCGCCATTGATTATTTCAAGAATCTGATAAAAAAATACGGCAAAGGCAGAGAACGTAAGACTGAGATCAGGATGTTCGATAAAATAGAAACCAATGTTGTGGCTGTGGCAAACGAAAAGTTGTACGCCAATTATGCTGAAGGTTTTGTTGGTTACGGACTAAAGAAAGACACCTATATCTGCGACTGTTCCGATATCGACGATGTCATTGCCTTCAGGAAAAATGGGACCTACGTGGTAAGCAAAGTGACCGAAAAATCATTCATGGGTAAGGACCTTTTGTATGTGGATATTTACCGAAAAAATGATGAACGCAAAGTTTACAATGTGGCCTATTACGATGGTAAAACTGGGGCTAGCTATGTTAAGCGGTTTAATGTATTAGGAGTCATTCGCGACAAGGAATACAATGTAACAATGGAGACTGCGGGCAGTAAAATGATTTATTTTTCTGCCAATAATAACAGTGAGGCTGAAAAAATAGCCATCCATTTAAGTAATATGGCCAGTGCCAAGGTAAAATACATAGAGTATGATTTTACAGTATTGGAAATAAAAGGAAAGACCTCCAAGGGCAATACGCTTACTAAGCATCCTATCCGAAAAATAGAATTGAAGGAAAAAGGCAAATCAACCTTTAAAGGGAGAGATATATGGTACGATTCTGATATTGGCAGACTGAATGTTGATGGCAGAGGACAGCTTCTCGGGAACTTCACCAGCGAGGATAAAATATTATTGATATTGAATGACGGCAATTATGAACTTACGGACAATGAACTAACCAACCGTTACGAGCAGAATGATATTTACCTGATACAAAAGTTCCATGAAAATCAACCCATCAATGTTATTCATTACGATGTATCCTCCAAAAATTACTATGCCAAGCGCTTCCTGATAGAAACCACAACCACAGGCAAAAAATTCCTGTTCATCAATGAGCGACCAAGCAGCAAGTTAATCCTTGCCAGCACAGTAGAAAATCCAGAGGTAGAAATAAAAACTGTAGCAGGTAAAGGAGAGAAAAAAACAGAAACCCTTAAGCTGGCAGATTTCATTGAAGTGAAGGGTTGGAAAGCATTGGGTAATAAAATCACTTATGACACCTTCAAGTCTGCAAAACTATTGAGTGAAAAAGTTGGCATTATCATAGAACCAGAAAAAGAAGAGGAACCTCCCACGGGAAAGAAGAAAGTAATAGCAGATGAATTGGATGGGCAGAAGACGCTGTTTTAGAATTCAATTTTATATTTCTCAAAGGCTTTTTTGTACATTGAAAAACAAGCATGAGATATAAATTCCATCAAACGATAAGCCTCTTACAATGTCATTAGATAAATCATAAATCCAACTGCACTAATATATAATGCCAATTTCAGAGAAAAAGGAACATTAAATTGTCCAATAAAAGAATCGTTCTCAAATTCAAGGTAAGATGTTTCAAGCTTGTAATTACCCGCAGGATTGAGCGGATTCGTGTTCAATAGGCGGCAGAGCGTCAGATAAAGTTGACTTTCATTCTCTTTGAATATTTTTGGCCTTTCAAAGAAATTCTCAACGCAAACGGCAAAAAATTCATGTTTGTTTACTGCTGCATATTCTCTGAGGAAAATATTGTAATTCTCATTTTCATTCATCTTATTAAAAACGCCCTCGCTTTGTTCTTCCCATAAGTTGGAAAGTGCAATATAACGTGCGTCCGCATTGTCCACTTTTACAGCTAAATCAAGGGCATGGGCAAACTCGTGCAGGCATAAATTATAAGCATCATCCGTAACATCAATACCTTTGGCGCAATCCTCCCAAGAGAGGTAAACTGCATAAGGCATTGTCAAACCTTTTACATCACGCTCAAAAAGACGCGAATAGAATATTTCAGGTGCAATAAATATCCGTTTTATATGGCTTAATCCAAAATCTCTCATACCAAAGGTCAACACCACTGCACAGGCAGAAATGAGCGCCCTGTGTTCAGAATTTACTTCAAATCCATTGAACCCTTTCCATTCCTTGTCTTGGATAAATTCTTGTACCCTGAATATAAATTTTGCCTTATTCCGCTGATCAAGGCTTTGATAGAAAGCGATCTTAGCGGCAAATAATTCATTGCAATACTTATAAAACTGAGGATGCACCATCCTTTCATCATATTGACGGGTATCTGCACGCCCTGTCCATTGTTTCCTAAGTTGAAGAACAACAAAAGCGCAAATTAACAGGGTTATGAGTGTCATTCTTAATGATGATGACCGCCTTCGCCGTGCACATGCCCATGCGACTGTTCGTCGGCAGAAGACTCTCTTACAGAAATAATTTTACCTTTGAAATTCAATTTCTGATCGGCCAAAGGGTGATTAAAATCCAATCTTACCTCTTTGTCATCAAACCCAAGTATAATCCCATTCATTGGGTTACCATGGTTATCTTGCATAGGAATCATCTTACCAATCTGCAACACATCGGCAGGTACATCAGGACCGGCAAAAACTTCGCGGGGCACTGATATTTTATTTTCTTCATTGGATACACCGTAGGCATGTTCTGCCTCTATTTCAAAACCAAATTCGTCGCCGGCTTTCAAACCAGAAAGCCCATGATCGAAGTGTGGAAGCGTTTGACCAATACCGTGAATAAATACGAATGGTGATTGTTCTGTGGCTGTATCGGCAACTTCACCGTTCTGAAGTGTTAATGTGTAAGTGAGGGATACTACTTTATTTTTGTCTATTTGCATTACTTAACTATTTAAAGGTTAAAAATCTGCAATTTCATGGCATTTATTGGGAATTCAAAACATATTCAGAATTATTTGGAAAAATTATGTGTTTATTGAGTTTGTTTATAACGCTATTTTAAACTAATTCCATCGAATTTTATGCTGAAATCCGGCAATATTTTTTACCTTTGCCACTTCTTAATTTAAACATGATGTTACAAAAAATAAAAACAATAAGCGCTGCCTTAACAATAGCAGCAATCAGTAGTTTGACTGTAAATGCTCAAACCCTTAAAACCCCTGCTCCAAGCCCATTACAAACTGTAAAACAGGCGTTTGCTCTATCTGACATTACCTTGGAGTATTCACGCCCAAGTGCAAAAGGCCGCGTTATATATGGCGACCTAGTTCCTTATGGTAAAATTTGGCGTACAGGTGCTAATCAATCTACAAAAATCACCTTTGGCGAAGATGTAAAAGTGGAAGGTAATAAAATAAGTGCTGGCACTTATGCTGTATACACCATTCCTAATAAAGGTAACTGGGAAATTATGTTGTACAAAGACCTTAAACTGGGTGGTAACGTATCTGATTACAAAAAGGAAAATGAGGTTTTACGTTTAAATGTAAAATCAACCGCTATCGCCGAAAAAGTGGAAACATTTACAATGACTATTGCTGATATGACTGCTAGCAGTTCAAGTATTGAATTATCGTGGGAAAAGACCCGTGTGGCGTTTAAAATTACTTCGGATATAGATTCTACAATAATGAAGAATATTGAAGCTACAGTAAATACGGACAACCGTCCTTATTATAATGCAGCGAGCTATTATTACGAGAATGGCAAAGACCTGAACGTGGCATTGGGCTGGGCTAACAAAGCTTTAGAACAGAATGACAAAGCCTATTGGGTAATGGCATTGAAAGGCAAGATAGAACTTAAATTAAAAGATTTTGCCGCAGCTACAACTACTGCCGAAAAACTAATCGCTACCGCAAAAGAAGCGAAAGCAGATGAGTTTGTTAAAACTGGTGAGACTATACTTGCTGATGCCAAGAAGGGTTGATCTAACCTGGTTGACCGAACCCTTTAACTATAAATAACATTTGGGAATCCCGCTAAAATAGCGGGATTTTTTTATGTACAGGAATCCTTGATTTTAAACAACAAACCTAAAGTTTCATGTACATCAGTTTATTGGCATCCAAAAATAACATATAGATCATTTTTGTAT
>JBBQIF010000235.1:0-5352 GCA_038324665.1 Bacteroidia bacterium | reverse complement strand
CCTACTTTCATTAAGCTGCCAATTTGTTCGGCTAACTTGTTTCCTTGCGCTAATAAATCATCTAATTGATTTTGGATTTTTTTACGCTCGTTATCTTTATCAATGGCTTGATCAACTAGTTCCAATTGTTTAAAGTTTTTCTTTTGTAAGCGCATCTTTACTGAATCTTTATTTTCGCGCAGGTAATTGGCTAATAGCATAGTTTATTGAAAAATAGGTTTATATTTCAGTTTCAAAAATACATAAAAAGAAAGAGTTTTAGTTCTTTTATTTGATATTAAGTTGCGATTTTTGCAATAATTGGATTTTCAATTAATTTAAAATTTATTCTGAAAATTTTATTTCAGCATTTATCTTGTACGAATTATTTTAAAATACCAGATAACAATACTTCACACCAAATAAAAACTCAATAATTAAATAAAATACAGCATACTTGTTTTACTTTATTTATTTTTACAAAAAGCTCCTAAGAAATGTCAAGCCAACCTTCTGACAAACAGCTGTTAGTGGCAGTTAATTATTGTCAATATTGAGTCGAATAAAAACGGATTTAAACCCAATAGATTCAAATGTCAAAAAATTATTCTTGTTAAGGATAACTTTAATATTAAAATTTCCTAAACTATCCGTTATTCCAATTTGTTTGCTCTTGCAGATTCCTCTTTTTTCATTGCCATAACTTATTCTAAGGTCTGTTATAGCGCTTTCAAAAGAGTCATTTGCATTATTTATCCTTTAAGTTTATACTCTTTATTTTGAGGAAACAAAAGTGTCGCATTCTTAAAAGTTATTTTCAAATTACTTGCACAGTCAATTGTAAATTCCACCAACCTCTCTTGTTCGTTACATTCACGATTCTCTCTTGTCAACAAATTTAGTTTGTCAATTGTCTGTAGTTGAAAAAAAAACAAAATTATTAGGACTACGATTTTCATATTTTAATTGCCACTAACACTTGTAAGGTCATCAAATATCCTTCCTCTAAACTGAGTGCAAGCTCTATTTTTAAGGCCAAATTAACATTCATCCTTCTTTTTCTTTTTGTAATTGAAACTATAGTTTGTGGGAATTCATTCAATGAAATTGCGAACTTCCCTTTCCCTAATTGACGCTTTTGAAGTTCACGCTCAAGAATGAACCCAGGGTGAATCCCTTTAGCAAGTGTGGTCAAATTATTCATGTTACAAATATAAACAATTTTGTTTACAGAATTTTGTTTATAAATCTGAAAATCAACTCAGACCTAATCAATTACTTGGTAATGAGCAGCCTATAGTTTTTATTGGTGGTGTATTAGCTTTTGGCTTACAAGTTTTACAAATAAAGATGTTGAAGACAAGGATATTATTGGTGAAGGAACATTCAACCATAGCAGACCAGTGGTACAAAATAGAGTAACAGAGACCTGCACACAATGGGCCAAAAGGATTCTGAATAAATCTGTATTCAGTGCCAAGCAGGTTTTCCAGAATGCCGCACTGTGGTCGGGTAACAGCTATACTACAAAATGTTGCTTTGAGCATTTATGCATCATCATATATTACAAGCAACAAAGTCCTTGACGATGAATAAAAGCAAATTCCAAACTATTTTAGTGGAAAATAGCTGAATAGTAAATCTGCTTTCATAGCAGAGCAGATTTTCCAGAATGACAAAGCACAAGAAGGGTCAAACATCTACTTCACCATCTCCATTACAAATCTAAACCCTCTCTCGGCTGAGGTTGAATTGGTGGCATCGTATTTCTCATGTACAAAGTTTTGCAAATAGTAACCCGGGTCGCGCCAACTGCCACCTTTGGTGATTCCCTTTTCTATAACATACTCCTCCACATTGCCGGCCATGTTATAAAGGCCATAGTCATTGGGCCAGTAAGAGCTAACAGTGGTTGTGATAAATTCGTTATTGCCAGCATTCGGCGCACCATGATTGAGTGAAGCTGCGAGTATTTTCTTATTTTCTACCTCACCATTACCATTGGCCACCACTACATCGGCACGGTAAATATATTGCTGAGGTACCATGTTAAAATTGGCCCTTGCCCTACCCTTTTCATCTTGCATGGCAAAACCTGCCCAAGGAAAATTAGCACCAGCCCTGCCACCCATGGCTGCATAAGTCCATTGATTAACGGAAGGCAGTCGGAATTTTACTTTCTTGTGTTTGCGTTTGGCCTCGCCCATGTATCTTTCCGTAAGCCACAAACAGTAATAGGAAGCCTGATCGTAACTGATACCAACAACTGGAAAATCTTGATACGCCGGATGCCTGAAATAATAGATAGTAAAGGGCTCATTAAAGCTAAGTGCCTGCCGCCATACCTGGGTATCTGGCAGCATTTTTTTATATAGCATGCTGTCTTTTTTCTTAATTTCAGTTAAAAAATAAAGGTACTCACCATTACTTACCTCGTGCGTAAACATATAGAAAGAATCGACCTTTACATTTTGACTAGGATCCATATTGCCTTCATAGAAACGATCGTTATCTGCAACGCCACTATGGTAAGTGCCACCTGGTATCAACACCATATTTTTTTCGAAAGCTTTAATATTAAACTCATAAGTGGGATGCTTGGCAGTAGTGAATGCAAAGAGAATGAAGACTGCTGTAATTGTATAAAGAAGATTTTTCATATTGCGAAGTGGGTTTGTTGCATTGTAAAGTTTAAAGAACGGGAAAAAGGAGGAATTATTATTTGGTTGGGGGTGAATTAGAGGAAGTCAAATATGCGTAACATTTATGCATTTCTTAAATGAGACCATTAAAACATCCTTTAAGCAAATATAATAAAAGTTCATAAAATGCAATGCAACAATAAATTATAAGTTTGGCACTGTGGTATGGTGCTGTAATTTTGTTGGTGCAGGAATAAGTTACAACGGCGAGGGGAGAGTGCAAAATAGTGGAAAAGAGGTCTGGACACAATTGGCCAAAAAGATTCTGAATAAATCTGCTTTCAGAGCCAAACAGATTTTCAAGAATGACAAACTGAGGTCAAGTAACAGCTATGCTGCAAAATGCTGCTGGACATTTACTATTTCACTATGCTGCTTGAAAAAAGTTAAGCATATTTGTAAAATGAATAAAATAAAATTCATACGTCTATCATTGACAACAGTTTTAATGTGCCTTGGTGTAATGGCAACATTTACACTCAATTATTTATACCTTGACCCACTGCTAATTCCCGATCCATGCCTTTATCATAATGCAGATAAAAGAGGTGTATTGATTAAAATATTCTATTGCTTCCCGGGTTGGGAAGGTTATCACCCCTTCCCTTCTAACTTTAATTTTATTTTAACTGCTGCTTTAGGTGCGTATGCAGGATTTAAATTGGCAAAGTATAGCCTAAGAAAAGTACGCTATAGAATTAAAATTACTGACTAATTGTTTGAATAAATTGATTTAATTTGCTGTTAGAGAATATGAAAATAGAATATATCCTGGAAAAGGAAGACTACCTAACTTATCTCTTATATACAGAATTTACATCTGTTAAGGCAAAGCGAGCAATAAGGAATGGCAAATTAATAGTTCCCTTAGCTTTCTTTGGCTTGGGAGTTATTTTTTTGTTTTTGAATCTTATAATTGTTGCATGTATACTTACTGCTATTGGAATCCTTTATACTTTTTACTATACTTCCTCGGTTAAAAAGAAATTTTATCTGCAATATAAAGAATATGTCGAGGATGTATATAGATACAGATTTGGCAAAAAAACAAATTTAGAAATTACAAATGATTTAATCATTGAAACTAATGATTTGACTGAATGCAAATATATAATAAGTGGAATTAAGGAAATTAACGAAATTCCTACGGCTATCTACTTAAAAATGAAAAGTGGCGGATCTATTATAATACCGAAAAGTAGAATTAACCATATCCGTGTATTGAAGTCAAACTTAGAGGAGCTCGCAACGTTTCTTCAAATTAAATACATTATTGATGATGATTGGAAATGGATATGACCAATAAAATATGACAGAAACCGGTATCATAGGACTTATAATTATTTCTGCGAACTTTTTAGTTTCCTATAAGGGATTTAACAATTCTCTTTTCTTTGATAGCTATAAGTTTGAAATTGACAGGATTTTAGTCAATAAGGACTATCTTAGAATGATAAGTTCAGGTTTTCTGCATATCAACTGGATGCACCTTATTTTTAATATGATAAGCCTTTATGCATTTAGTGGTATGGTTGAAACACATTTGGGCGGAATGAATTTCTTGCTTGTTTATGCGGCAGGTTTATTAGGTGGCAACCTGCTGGCGCTCTATGTACACAGGAACCATGGCGACTATAGTGCAGTTGGAGCCTCTGGGGCAGTCTGTGGCGTTATTTTTGCAACCATCGCCCTTTTTCCCGGAATAGAAATTGGCTTTTTCGGTCTGCCCTTTTTTATACCGGGCTGGATTTATGGGGTACTCTATGTTTTGTATTCTATTTATGGCATAAGGTCGGGTAAGGACAATATCGGTCATGAGGCGCATTTGGGTGGAGCCTTGGTGGGCATGGCCACAGCAATTATAATACAACCTTCAGCCATAAAAGACAATCTCTTTACTATAACAGCCATTGCCTTACCAACGCTTGCATTTATTTACCTGATTATTACCAAACCACATATTTTACTTGTCGATAATTTTTTCTTTAAGGAACATGATAAATATGCTTCTATAGATCACAAGTACAATGCGCAAAAAGCCATGCGACAGGAAGAGATTGACAAAATATTGGATAAGATAAATACAAAAGGGTTATACAGCCTGACAAAAAAGGAAAAACAGATATTGGATGAATTCTCTAAACAACCAAAATAGAATATTAAAGCTCTTTTTTTAGTAAAATACCTTCCTAAATATTAACCATTTCAGCGTGTGGCTGCGATACAGGAAGAATGATGTGGAACGAGGATCCTTTATTTTGTTGTGCATTTACAAAAATATCGCCATGGTGTTTTTCTAGGATATTCTTACTTAGTGCCAGGCCAATACCGGTACCAATATACTCCGACTGCCCCTGAAGGCGCTGGAAAATTAGGAAAATCTGTTTGCCGTATTTTTGGTCAAAACCAATACCATTGTCTTTTATGATTATTTCGTAGTATTGAGATTGAGAGGCTTCTATGTCTTCGCTTATTTGGCCGGTTGACTTATATCGCTTTATTTCTTTCTGCAAAAGTTTATGCGCTGTAATCTCAATAAGAGGAGGTACCCCTTCCTTTGAAAACTTGAGTGCATTGCTTATCAAGTTAGAAAAAAGCTGATGCATTTGCAGGGGAACCGCACTTATAACAGGCAGCTTTTGGCATTTTACCACTGCTTTTTTTTGTTCGA
>JBBQIF010000234.1:0-5378 GCA_038324665.1 Bacteroidia bacterium | reverse complement strand
TGTTGGTGATGACAGGTTGGTTGAGGTCAAAATAAATAAATGCCTTGTTCGTGATACTATCCCCGTCTTTTAAACCTTTCACGGTGTTAATGCTGAATTTGATAAAACCCTGACTGAGCATTTCGTCTTCTTTTTTAGGTTTCAGGTTGATGCCCTTGAATGTAAATGTAAGCACCTTGCCCTCCATCATAACAGTGTAAGGATGACTTGTGCCATATATCTCAATTGATTCCGATGATAAAGAAGCCGAAAGGCTATCAACAACAACTACATCTTCTGCATCATCAGTACCCTCATTCTGGAAGCCAATAAAATATTCAAGTTTTGTGGCCGCTGTTACAGGGATAGTTTCCCTGTTGCAGTCCTTATGATTGGGGTCCATACTATAACGTACCTTCTGGCAAATACCTTCATCATTATTTGAAGAATCTTTTTCACCACGGAAAAGCCACGCTGAGAAATGACTACAAACTATGGAATCTATTTTTGTCTTACCTGTGTCAACCCATGCACCAAGACTGATGTACCTTTTATCAAAATATCCAAGGTTTTTCAATTGTCCTTTGGCTGTGGATCCGTTGATGGATTTAACATTGCTGTCTCCAGACAATAACTTTAGTTTCTTATCAAGCGTGAATTCAAAATGTGCAGAATCATAAGGCAAACCGGTATTCTCAACAAGGGCATAATAACCGGTGTTGGAATTCCACCTGACCGCTGAACCATTAAGGAGTTTAACTTTCAGGTCATAGAAATCGGGTTTCAGGGTAGGGATGTTTTTTATATAGGTTATGCCCCCAAAAAGCAAATACTGTTGAGTAGACATACAGGGTGACAATGGTCCAGGGCCCCTAAGTTCTAATTTATCCGGATAGATGTATAGTTCATACCTGCCACTATCATCAGTGGTAGCGCTTGAAATAAATTTAGGCGATCTTGCAGTTATCACTTTCCCTTTCAATGCGGGTTCATTCAATGTGTCCCAGTTACAGTTGGAATCAATATCGAGATAGGCATATCCGGTAACCATACTACCTGAGTTGAGTTCCACAATATTATCATCAGAGGAATGTTTGGCGTAAATGCCAGATCCAGTAACATTTGGATTAAATGTGTAGGCTTCATCCTTATTCATAACGATTTGCTTCCATTTTGTTTCACCGGCGCAGAGGATATTGTGGTAATGTATCTTATAATTCTGACTATTGAAAGTCATCCAGATAAGCTTACCGTTGTATGCCTGTATATCACCATTGGCACCACCAACAACCTGCAATTGCGTTTTAAATGAACGGAGCAGTTTGTAGTTAAAATCAAGTACGGTTGGATTACTGGCGGAGATAAGCGCATAAACATGGTCATTAAACATATCAAGGCCGTAATGGGTGGCCATGTCAAAAGCAGGTTCAGTATTCACCTTGATGCTGTCGCCATCTATATATGCAAATCCTATGGTTTTGATGTTGTTTATCTTTTCGACCCTTGAAATAAGTAACCTGTTTTTACCGCCAACCATATTCAGTTCGTTTGAATTTTTTACATACGTTATTATTTTTACAAACTTGCGGGCTGATATATCATATTTATATATGGCTCCTGTGTTATTGGCAGCGGAGGGGTCATAAGGATTAAAATAGAGATTTTTACTTGTAGCACATACACTTCCCCAAAAGTAAGTTGTTGAATCGACCTGGCCACCGGGAAGTGTATCCCAAACGCCATTTTTATATTGCAGGAATCCAAAATATTTACCTTTGGGGGCTACTATATTATTAATGGCTTTTACCGGGCCATAAGCAATAATGATATCATTGAATTTGGTGAGCCTTACATGAAGGGCCTTTCCGATTGTAAAACTACTGGGTAATGTCAAAACACTCCAGGCATTGCCATCCCAGATATTGAATTGTTTTCCATCATATCCACCTACATTATAATAAAAAGCATATGGAGATCGCATTTCTTCATTTGTCCAGAACAATGATGAAGGTTGTTGGGCCATCCTGGTGTAAACCGGGTAACATTGCCCGTAACTTCCTGCAATTCCCGAAGTAAATAATATAAATATAGCGATTGATTTCATAATTGGATAGATATTAAAAGTTAGACGCAATATAATCGCAATAAGTTGCGAAAAATTGTTTCGTCCGTTTATGGTATTGATTTTCAACGATAAAATTAATTACATTGCTTATTTTCCTTATTCTTTTATAATTTAAAAGTACTTGTTCTTTCAATATCATTTTATGCTGTTGCCAATAATCCCATAATTTATGGGCTTTCGCCTGAGAAGTGTTAAGTTTGCAAAAAGTTTGTAAAAATGTCAAAAGAGATACAACTCAATACCATTGAGGAAGCGATAGCCGATATAAAAGCAGGTAAATTGATTATAGTTGTGGACGATGAGGACCGCGAGAATGAAGGTGATTTTTTAACCGCCGCAAGCAATGTAACCCCCGAAATGATTAATTTCATGGCCAAAGAAGGCCGCGGATTAATTTGTGTACCCTTGTTGCCAGAAAGATGCAAAGAACTTAATCTTGAGATGATGGTGAGTTCAAATGATTCTGTTCATGAAACACCATTTACCATTTCAGTTGATTTGAAAGGAAATGGCACGACAACAGGTATTTCGGCAAGCGATAGGAGTAAAACTGTTCAGGCACTTATTAATAAAGACACTATCCCTTTTAACCTTGCACGCCCGGGTCATGTTTTTCCACTAAAGGCTCAGAAAGAAGGCGTTTTGAAAAGAGCGGGACATACAGAAGCCGCCATAGATTTTGCCCGACTTGCAGGATTTCCTCCGGCAGGTTGTATTGTGGAGATATTAAAAGAAGACGGTGAAATGGCACGTTTACCTGAGCTTATAGAGATTGCAAAAAAGCATAACCTGAAAATTGTTTCAATAGAAGACTTGATTAAGTACAGAATAAAAAATGAAAGTCTGATAAAAAAGGAAATCAATGTGACAATGCCGACTTCTTTTGGCGATTTTGAATTGATATGTTATTCTCAACTTAGCGACGGCATGCAACACCTCGTACTTAAAAAAGGCGAATGGAAAAAGGATGAACCAATTCTTGTGCGCGTTCATAGTAGCTGTATGACTGGTGATATTTTTGGAAGTTGCAGATGCGATTGCGGAGAACAATTGCACCAAGCTATGAATATGATACAGGAGCAAGGCAAAGGCGTTGTTTTATATATGAACCAAGAAGGCAGGGGAATTGGCCTCCTCAATAAATTGAAAGCCTATAAACTCCAGGAGGATGGTATGGATACAGTAGATGCCAATATTGAACTCGGTTTTAAAATGGATGAACGGGATTATGGAATTGGTGCTCAAATATTAAGGGATCTTGGAATCAGCAAAATGAAACTAATGAGTAATAACCCTAAAAAAAGGACGGGTTTAATCGGCTACGGACTAGAGATTGTTGAAAATATTTCGATTATTACCAAACCTAATATTCACAACCGCGATTATCTCGATACAAAAAAGGAAAAAATGGGACATGAACTTTAAGGTTTTTTCCTGCCGGAATAGGTACTGAATTTTAGTTTCAGTTTTTCAAACCATTTTTCAAATTTGTCTTTTTGGAATAAAGAAGATTCAATCGAGGCTTTATGTAGGATAAATAAGCCAATAGGCAGTAGAAAGAAACTAGCAATCCAGGCACCCAGCCATTCAGGTAAAATACCTTCACGTCCCATTTTGGTGCCAATCATATTGATAATGTAATAGACAATAAATAACAATATGGAAATTACTAGTGGCATACCTAATCCCCCTTTCCTGATAATGGTACCAAGCGGTGCTGCTATTAAAAACAAGATGATAAGTACAGTGGATAATGTAAATTTCTCGTGCCATTTAAGTGTGAACAACCTATCTTCTGTTTGAATATCTTCTAACTGGTTATTGGCCGAGCCTATCAGATCCTTTAAGTTCCTTGAAGTGTTAAGCGCTAGTTCAAGTATATTATAACGGCTAGCAGAAGCAAAATTATTAATGATCGTATCAGAAACAAGCTTAGGACTATCATTGGTATTATTTTGGTTAAGGGACTTTGGATCCGGATAATAAGGACGGATGAAATCGCGTGTTGTGTTCTCTTGTCTTTTAATCTCTATTTTTGCAGAATCAATCGATTTTTGCAGTTCGTTAATATTCATCATCACGGCGCTGCCCTTAAAAAGGTCTTTATCTGTTTCTTTTAATTCAAGGTCGCCTAAGTCAAATGTGATTTTCTGGGATTCAAATTTTGTAATCGTGGCAGGGTATGTTTTTGAATAATTAACATTCTCTACTAACTCTTCGTATCTGGTACCGTTTGTTAAAGTAAAATAGAGCAACCTTTTATCGTCGCTCAGTTTCATTTTTCCGCTCTCGGCCCTTATAATAATTAATTGACTGTAGCCGGGTTTCATTTCATAAATAAGTATATCCCTGATAGTTTCATTATCGGGTTCTTTGCTGCCTATCCTAATCCTGTAGCCATCAATGCCATCATAGAATACCCCTTCTTTAATACCGAATGCCGGCTTTTTATTGCGCACATCCCATAACAGACTTTTTGCTTCAAGGTTAGCTTTTGGGATAACAATATTAGAGACATAAAAAGTAATCAAAGCCAAGAGTAAAATCATAGCAAATGCGGGCATAAGCGCTCTATAGATACTTACACCACTAGCTTTTAAAGCAACCATTTCGGAGCTCTCGGAAAGATTGCCAAAAGTCATGAGGCTGGAAATTAAAACGGCTAGCGGTAAGGCCATGGGAATAAGGTCGGCAAGAGAGAAAAAAAGCAGTCGCCCTACCACATGCCATTCCAGCCCTTTACCTACCAAATCATCTATCCATTTCCATAGAAAGAGCATTAAAAACAAAAACATGGAAATAAAAAATGTAGTGATGAAAGGACCTACAAATGCTTTTAATACCAGTACGTTGATTTTTTTCATTTAGTTAACAAGGGGCGTTGGACTTGTTAAAAGTTGGCAAAGTCTATACCAAAAGTAAAGAATTAGCCCCCTGTGGCATTTTTGAGAATATCAATTTCACTATGCCACAATTCATTAATACCTCTTTCTTCCTCCTTATAACAAAATTCAGTTACTTTTAATGCAACGTCATCTGTCAATTCATCTACTATGATATCAAGTTCAAGGTATTCTTCTGGTTGGCTATTCTCCCATTTAAAACGAACAGATTTATTTGGGACGTTTTTAATGAGTGTGGCGTTCTGGATTTCTCCGTCTTCAAATTTAAAGGAAAATTCATTTCTGCTTTTATTGTCAACATCATGAGCAAACCATTCTGACAAACCTGATGCGCTGCTGATGTAATTATATAATAACGAGGGGGAACATTT
>JBBQIF010000233.1:0-5382 GCA_038324665.1 Bacteroidia bacterium | reverse complement strand
TGTCAATAATGATAATCTCAAAATTCTTATAACTAGATTTTTCAAATATTGATTTTAAGCAATTATCAAGGACGATTGCTTTATTCCTGCACGGGATAATAATGGAGATAAGAGGTTGGTCACTCAAATTAAAAGTCGGTTCAAAACTGCCAAGCGATTCTTCGGATAATTTAGCATGTGCATCTCCATATTGTTCTGAAAGATAACGATTAATGGAATTATGGTTAGTAAGAATTTTTCCGAAATTGACAATCTCAGGATATTCGTGGTAAAGTATCCTTGGTATATGCGCAATCACCTTTGATTTTCGGGTTAAGTTTAGCACAAGTCCATAAAAATTATTGACCAAATCAGGATCTACTTTTTGCCACACCTTTTTGGAAACAAGAAATAACCTGCCTATGTAATTCCTTGACAACAAGGTTTGAGGGCTCCAATCGGGTTTAAAATAAGGGTTTTCAGTTTGCGTGGGATCATCGTTACAGATGAAATCATTGTCGGTATAAATGAAGCACACGTCCTTGCGGATGTTTATTTCATTAATAAACTGATAAAAGCAATTAGGACTTGGCAAACAACTCAATTCAGTAAAAATAATGTACTCGCCAAGGATTGACCCTGTTTTGTGGCCAATGGCATTGTATTCAATTGACCTGAATTTTTCATCATGTCCAATCACTTTATTTAAAGTATAATTAATTATATCTGCTTCATTATGAACAAGGAAACAAACGTTGAATTTGGTGTAAACCTGTTTTTCGAGCGCATTTAAAAAATCATTGAGGTACTTGAAATTATCGTTGTCTACCATCACAAAAATTTCTAGTGAGGGTTGTAGTGAAAAATTCCTGAGGTTTTCCTTCATTGCCTTTAAATCACTGGCTCTAGGGAATTTTTTTTCCTTGAAGAGTTTATAATCCATACTCTCCACCTTTTTTCCAAAACCCATTAAACGGTTGACTTTACCGAATAACAGTTGGAACAATTGTTGGATAAATTTATTAACTAGAAATAACCCGGGTTTTGAAAATAGGAAACGAACTCTTTGAAAAAATCGCCATTTGTCGCTTTTTAAATAACTATCACTTGTTAAAATTAATCTGGTTTTGGTAAAGAAAAGATATGTTTTCCAGTAAATGCTCCCTTCGATTTCTTTTATCCTTTCCTCATAATTTTTCACAGCATTGAGTAGAGCCGTGTATTCGATTTCCTGACTTGTAGTCTTAGGCAACTGACTGTTATTACTTGTTTTATCGATTTCAGGCATGTTAATTTTCAAAAAGTTTATGATACCTTTCCCCAACTTCCTCCACTGTTCCTATAAATTCTACTGTTCCATGATTTACTAAAGCTGCTCTGGTGCACATATTGCTAACCTCGTCAAAGTTATGTGAAACAAATATAATTGTGGCACCTTTTTCTTTTATTTCCATCACCTTTTTTAAACATTTGTGTTGAAATCCAAGGTCGCCAACAGAGAGTACCTCATCAATCAACAATATTTCTGGTTGCATAACAATGGCAATACTGAAAGAAAGCCTGCTCATCATACCGGTACTGTATCTTTTTACCTGCCAGTTAACAGCTTCACCTAATTCAGAAAATTCAATGATTTCCGGCAAGGTTTTTCTTATTTCTGCCTTGGTCATTCCCATTAAGGCACAACTAAGGTTAATGTTCTCTAACCCTGTTAATTCCGGTTCCAAGCCTACCCCTAACCCTAATAATGGTGCAACAGCGCCAAATAATTCAATTTTACCCTTGTCTGGTGTGATTATTCCTGAAAGTGCCCTCAACAATGTACTTTTCCCCGAACCATTTTTACCCAACAGGGCAAAGCATTCACCCTTATTTATCTGAAGGTTGATGTTTTTCAAAACAAAACTCTTTTGCAATAATTTGTACTTACCGGGGTTTAAAAAGAATTCCTTCATGGAAATAAAACCATTCTCCTGCACATAGAAACAAATGTCCACATCTGTTAGCCGAATCATAGGTGTTGTGTTTTCCATCATATATTGGATATAAAACCTTTTCTATATTTATTAAATGCGGCATAACCGAGTACAATGCTGATTGAAGCTAATAAGGCGCTAATACCTAAATTTTCCCAGGAAGGGAACTTTGATCTGAAGAAAATATCGTGGAAGGATTCAATAAAATAATAGAAAGGATTTAGTTTTAAAAGAAACCTTTGTGCTTCAGGCACCAATTCCGGTGTGTAGGCAATTGGAGTAAAGTAAAAAAAAGCAGGGATTATGGTGGTCCATAACAATTGTATATCTCTGAAATAAACATTTATGGTTCCAAAGAACATCCCCAATCCTAAAACGAATACTGCTGTAATGATTAGGTATGGAAAAAATGCGAGGAAACTATAGTCAATCTTATAACCCAAAAAAAACATGATAATAAAAAAGGGAATTAAAGACAGTAACAGATTGAATATGGCAGCCAGCATAGCAGAAAGCGGGAAGCTAAGCGGGTGCAGGTTGATGGATTTAAGTATTGGCGCATTGTCTATAAATGAAGTTAATACCTGCAGAATAGAAGCAGATATGAAATTCCAGAAGATAAGACCACTCAAAGCATATAATGCAAAATTTTCAATGTGATTTACATGTTTAAATACCACGACAATGATGCTTAGGAAAAATAGCGGATTTAACATGCTCCAAAATAAGCCGAGAAAGGAGTTCTTATACCGAAGTTTAATCGTTTTAACGGCTAAACTCAGCACTGCATTGCGAAAACCTGGATTTAATAATATTGTTTTGGGCATCCCGAGATTAAAAAATTGGTGCGAATTTAACATAATTCTACCATAAAACAGTTGGGCATCATTGAATTTTAATCGAATAACAAAATGTTAATGTACATTCAGATAAGTAATTAAGGGTATAAATACTAGCTTTTGCAAGATGTTTAACCCAAATATACAAATTGGAAATATTAAACGGCAATAATTTTGCACTGTTTCAAGTTCAAATGTTGAATTCTATTATTGTAAATACTTATCAAACCAATTAATTTCGCAAAATGTTTAAAACCCTTTGGTTACTACTTCCCTTTTTTGTTTGCACTGCTGGCATTGCTCAAAAGAAACCTGTTGCACCGGTGACTCAGAACCAGCCTAAAACAGTGGTAAGGAAAGTGCCTTTTTCTGAACTTATAAACAATAATGATGTTTACTATTTTAACAATAAACCCTTTACCGGCACTAGTATTGAAAGCTTTGACGATAAGACAAAAATGCAAGAGATACAGTGGAAGGACGGACTCATTGATGGTGCCAAAACTGAATATTTTAGGGGCGGAGTGTTGATAAGAGCCAAGCTATCTTTTCAAAATGGTAAAAGAAACGGGCCTTTCCAATATTTTCATTCCAATGGCCAATTAAAATTGACCGGAAAATATGTCAACGACCTTTTAGACAGTACTGTAAATGCTTTTTATGACAATGGGAATCCTAAATATACTTTTACTTATGTAAAAGGTGAAAAGACTGGCCTGTCTATATCGTATTTTAGCAATGGAAAAATAGAGCAGAAGGTCCACTTAATTAATGAAAAACCAAATGGCAAAATGGAGACTTATTATGAAGCGGGCAACCTCAGGTTAATTACAGACTATGACCTTGGTATCCGCAACGGGCAATTTCTGCGTTATCACCTAAATGGTACTATTGCCGAAGAAAGTTATTTTAAAGAAGGTATACAGGACAGCGTTTCCTATTACTGGGACAATGTTTTTGGCAGTATTATGAAAATAGAGAATTATAAGATGGGCAAAAAGGAAGGTACATGGACTACTTTTAATGAAATAGGCGATACGCTTACGATGTACACTTATTATGATAATATTTACAATGGGCCTTACAGGAAGTATGCTGCTGATAAAATTATAACCCCGGCCGGTGTGGATGCAAAAGGAAATAAGAAATACCACTCAGCTTATTTCCATGTATTAGATGAATATGGAAGCTTTAATATGGGGAAGCAGGATGGTGTTTTTAAGGCCGGTTTATATAACAGGGTTAATCATGTGGAAGGCCAATTCAAAGATGGGGTAATGATAGGGGAGTGGCACTATTACAATGCTGAGGATAAACTGGTGCTTTACGAATTATACAACGAAAATGGTGAACTTATCAAGCAAAAACCGAAACTGCAGAGATCTAAGGATGAATAGTTTGCAAATAGAATTTAAAAGTTATTTGTTAAACGTTAATTAGATGTGGACCGAACCCTAATATTTAAATAACCATCGTTTTTATATTTTCGCTAATCACAAGCCTGCCTTCAGTTTTGGCTTTTACATCTTCAATTGTTACTTCAGGGGCCAATTCTATCAATTCAAATCCCTGTTCGGTGATATTAAATACACCTAATTCTGTCACCACTTTTCTTACGCATGCTATGCCGGTAATAGGTAAAGTACATTCCTTCAATAATTTGGATTCACCAGCCTTATTGACGTGCTGCATAGCTACGATAATGTTTTTGGCACTTGCCACAAGGTCCATTGCGCCTCCCATGCCTTTCACCATTTTGCCGGGTATTTTCCAGTTGGAAATATCGCCGCGATCATTCACCTCCATAGCGCCTAAAACAGTTAAATCTACTTTTCCGGCCCTAATCATGCCAAAACTAGTGGCACTGTCGAAAAAAGCGGAACCTGGAATGGTCGTGATTGTTTGTTTACCTGCATTGATTAAATCTGCATTTTCTTCACCCTCAAAAGGGAAAGGCCCCATTCCCAATAAGCCGTTCTCTGATTGCAAAACAACTTCAACTCCCTCTGGAATATAATTAGCTACGAGTGTTGGGATGCCAATACCCAGGTTGACATAAAATCCATCTTTTAATTCAGAAGCGATTCTTTTGGCGATTTGTTCTTTAGTGAGCATAATTAGATAATGCAAAGCAAATGCTTTTATGTGGATTTAATACAAGGATGTTAAAACTTATTAGCCAACAAGCGGCATTAATGCGATTTTATTCAAAAGAAATGTAAGAAGCTCAATCAAATCCAGAACGCAAAAGAAATGAGGAATATAAATAAATCTGACGGTAGCATATTAGGTTACATATCTTATCCTTTTATACATAATGAATAGGATGCCTCAGAGTTTACAACAGAATTCAAGGATTTAGTTTGTACTTAATGGATTGGAATAGAAAATATATAAGCTTAAAGTTTAAGAATTTTTTGAATGCTTCAAACATCAATTTCAAGGCCTTGCCATTATTCTATTATTATTTTCTTTAGCAATGTTTTCTCACCCGCTTGAAGTAACAATTGATAAATACCAGGTGGCAGGATGGAAATATTAAGTTGAAGGCGCGAATCGAAATGTGTTTTTTGGCATACTGTTCTGCC
>JBBQIF010000232.1:0-5383 GCA_038324665.1 Bacteroidia bacterium | reverse complement strand
GATATTATTAAGGATAACGATTCTACATATCCAAATATGCATTTCTTATTTAGAAAGGGGATGATTTTTTATTATTACAATGACTCTTCCGCCAAATACTATTCCAGAACCACTTTGTTAAAAATTGATGGGGAGGTCTTTAATAAATCTGCAATAGATAAACACTACTTAAATAAGTACAATATAAAAAATTAGATAATAGGATTTGCTTAACAAAATCGGTGGAAATCAACAACTTTTTACTTTTGATTTTATCAAAAGTAAAACAATAGTAGTAATCCCGTGTTAAAAAGACCAATTAACAACCTATCTCACTATTTCTAGTTTCGCAACTTTCATCACACCATCTTTGGTCTCTATATTCAGAAAATAGACACCGGTACTCAATTCATCCGTATGGATCAGGACGTTTACGCTATTACTTTCAAAAGCAGGCTTAAATACCTGTCCGGTCGCAGTAATTATCTTTAAACTTTTAATATCTGCCAATTCCATTACAACCGAAGTATAGCCCTGTGCAGGATTCGGGTAAATAGCTATTAATTCAGGTATTAGAGTTTGCGATAAACCCGTTCCAAAAACAACCCGTTTAAAATCAGGTTTGAGGTAGCTAACTCCTCCTCTGGTAATAGATACAATTATCTCTGGTACAGAATCGCCTTCTAAATTTACCAAAACAGGTGCTATTCTGCCACCATAATAAAAGCCAGCCAACTTTTCGTTCTGTACCAGTTTTCTGTAATAAAAGTCCTTATAAACTACAAATTTTGCATTTACATTCTTCTCATTAACGGTATATAATTTCATATGTCCAAGGGAATTGCCTACCAACAATTCAAGATGACCATCACCATCCAAATCGGCAATTTGAGGAGTAGAATATAGGTTCTTTTCATAGTAAACAATGATACCAATGATACTGTCTCTTGTTGGATTGCCAAGGCTATCGTATCCATAATCATGAATATATGAAAAGTCAAAAGAATCTTGAGGCGAAGCCTGGCCGAAAGATTTTGTAATAAAAGTAAAATCAGGTACCGATGCAGTACCAGTATTCTGGTAATACCTCAATGACGTATCATGGTGTCCTATGACGAGGTCTTTCAATCCATCTTTATTAATATCTGCGATTGCCGGATAACTGTTAAAACCTACATTTATTCCAAACCCTGGATATGCACTATTACTCATGGTAAATTCGGGAGCCAAGGTATTGGCAGATGAAGAGGTGTTTTTAAAGTATTTAATTTCTCCCCTGTCATTGCCTGCAACAATATCAATTTTGCCGTCATTGTTCATATCTGCTAATGCGATAGTAAGGGCACTGATTTTTTGGGCGGCAAAATTACCAAAATTCTTATCCTTTAGCTTAAAAATTGGGCTTTGTGCATTGCCAATATTTTCAAACAAATAAACCCTGTCATATAAAACGCCCTTCCATGCGGAATCTGCATTATTAGCGCAAATACAATCCATATCCCCGTCCTTGTCAAAATCGGCACAGGCCCATGAGCTTTTATTGCCAATATCAAGAATTTCCGGTGTAAATAGTAATTGCTTCTGGCCAAAAACAGGTGCCAAATCAAGTCCAGTATTTTTAAACCAGAAAACCTGATTAGTTTCCTGAATAGCGTAATAATTGCTATTAGGAGCTAGGATAAAATCGCGTTTTCCATCATTATCCACATCCAAAAAATAACCGGCAGGATATACCTGTACTTTGGCTCTGTTACCTGCGCTAACAAAATTCGTGTCATAGCTTATAATAGTATCGTACTTTGTACCATAATCCGATTTGCCATTGTATAAGATTGACATGTGGTCGCAACCTTCATTGCCTAACACCATATCAATGTCCTGATCATTATCCGCATCAAATAATACAATTGAAGAGCCTTTGGTATGCCTTTTTTGATAAAATTTTGTATTAATCGGATTTTGGTGCAAATTGAAAGTATTGCAATCGCTATCAGTAAAATCGCCCCAAAGTAAATCTGTATTCATGAATCGGATACTGTCTGGTGGCAGGCCATCTTCCACTTGCATATTTTTGTACATTTCAATAGCCCCTCCTACATTCGTATAACTTAAAATATCCAAATCCCCGTCAAAATCAATGTCATAAATACCCGGTACGTGCAGAAATGGTATCCCCAATGGGTTATATTCTATCCATGAACCCTTTGGGCTAATATTCCTGTAGTTCAACTGTGGCAATAATTCAAAGGCAGGTTTACCGATTGCTTTATAGGATACATTTTTATAAGCAATTACCTTAGCGGTATTATCAACCGTAAAAATATCCTCAAAACCATCATTGTTGAAATCCCTCATCAGCATCCATGCATTGGGCGACAATTTAGGGAAATAGGCTGCATAGCGATTATCTACTTCATATTTCACTTCCCCTACACCGCCCTTATTGATAAAGACTGTAATGCTGCCATCCACCCGATCATAAACTACCAAATCCTTTTTAGAATCTCCATTAAGGTCGCATGAACTGAATTGTGACGCATTGAATCCCCCACTCATGGCTTTGGTAAGTATATTATTGTTGTCATCTACAAATTGCAAACTATCTACAACCCTGTATCTAAGTGGCTGGGCGGAAACCTGGCTGGCAAAAATAAAAACTCCGGTTAAAAATAATGATTGTAAAAATTTACACATAATGATTATTCAAATATACTAAATAAGACACAAAAAAGCGAAAAATGCTGCATGGAATTTTAAAAAGAATTTATTGTCCTACTTTTGTAACCCAATGAAAAGCATTGAAGAAATTTACCAACTTTATCAAGACTGTGGTCAAACTGTTTGCACAGATACGCGTAAAATTATTAAAGATTCCCTTTTTTTCGCCTTGAAAGGCGACAATTTCAATGGCAATTTATTTGCTGAAAAAGCATTGGAAATGGGCGCCAAATATGCGATTGTCGATGAGGAGTCGGGGAAAGACAGTCAAATTATTATTGTTGAAAATGTTTTAAAGACATTGCAACAATTGGCTAACTATCACCGCAAACAATGCAAGGCAAAAATATTGGGTATAGGGGGCAGCAATGGCAAAACAACTACAAAAGAGCTGCTAAATGCTGTGCTAAGTACGCAGTATATTGTACAATCGACCAAAGGTAATTTCAACAACCATATTGGCGTGCCGCTAACATTACTTGAATTAAAAGAAGAATGTGAAATTGCCATAGTTGAGTTAGGCGCTAACCATATTGGTGATATAGCAGAATTATGTGTGATTGCAGAACCCGACCTCGGCATTATTACAAATATTGGCAAAGAACATCTTGAAGGTTTTGGGAGTCTTGAAGGTGTTGCGCAGGCAGAAAGTGAATTGTTTGACTTTTTACTTAAACACGAAGGCTTTGCATTTGTGAATGCAGATGACGAATGGCTGAACAATATGAGTAAACGGATTTCAAAAAAAATAAGTTATAGTATCCGTGATAAAGATACCCCTATTTATATTCCAGTGGAAAGGTTGACCCCTACTATTCAATTCACTTACAACACTATAGAAATGAAATCAGCGCTAATGGGCGAACACAACTTACAAAATATTGCTGCTACCATTGCTATTGCCTCGTACTTTAAAGTAAAAGAGAGCCATATTGCCTCAGGCATTGGCAACTATAAGCCTCAAAACAACCGTTCCCAGATTATTGAGACTGCCAATAACAACACCATTCTCCTTGATGCATACAATGCTAATCCCAGTAGCGTAGAATCCACTATACGGACTTTCAGAGAAATGGCAGATAAACCACGCCTTATGATTATTGGTGATATGTTTGAATTGGGAAAATATGCCGCCGCAGAGCATCTTGCCATTGCGGAATTATGTGCACAAGATTCACAGGCCGAAAGCATTTTGGTTGGACAGGATTTTTATAATACCAATTATACAAGCCCGCAAATAAAAATATTCCGTGATAAAAACGAAGCCATGGAATTTGTAAGGCATCAATCCATCAAAAATCAAAATGTATTAATAAAAGGGTCTAGGGGTATGAAAATGGAAGATTTTAAGGATTTACTTTAATCCTCGTAGTCATCTTTAGGTTTATCTTTGCTGTATTCATCATCGTCCTCATCATTGTTAGCATCTTCATCTGGCTCCTCGTTGCTCAGGTCGATTTCATCAATTTCTAAATCATCAAACATTTGCTTAAGCTGGGAAGAAACCTTGATTAGGAAGATGGTATCATCAGTCTCAACTCTAACGGCAGATATCAACTCTCCTTTAGCATTGGGGAATTTAATAACGTCGCGTTCGTAACCATTTGGATACAACTCACCCATCTTATTTAAAATAACCTCAGGCACATTGCTGTAGTCAACTATTTTTCGGCTTTTTTCCATCTGTTTTAATTTTGTGATTGGCTTAATTATTATGCTACAAAAATATACCTTGAATCAATACAAAATTGATTTTTAATAATATTTTTTTAAGAAGTGTTTAAAAAAGTTTACAGTGACCGTTTTTTACTGTTAATATATTGAATCCAGTTATTGATAATCTGTCGCCTGAAAAGTCGCTCCTGCTTGCGTTCTTTTGTATTCAATTTGCCTTCAGCTTTAAGTGTAATAAATGTACTTTTTGCTGAAACAATTCTGATCCTGAAACTTTCCACATCTGCAAATTCATTAGTTTTAACAGCATTCTCCAATAAATATTGCTCAAGGTCATCAATTGTGGAAATGTACTTTGTATTGGTAGTAAATTCAACGGAGATTTTGTTGCTGGCTCCTTTCGTAAAATTAATAATCTCATGACTCATCACCATATTGTTGGGAACAAAAATCAGGTCATCGTTTTCATTCACAAGCTGGACATTCATCAACGTTATGTGGGAAATTTTACCCTTCTGTTCACCAATCTGTATATAATCGTTAATAGATATCTGACTATTGAACATAAGAATCATACCGTTAATCGCATTCGAAATATAATCCTTTGAAACAATCGCAATTGCAGCAGCAATAATGGAAATAGACGTGAAAAACTCGCGAACATTCACCTTTAACAATACCAGAATAAAAATGATGAGTAAGGCGGAAATAAGGAGGTAATAAATGGTATTTATACCTATAACAAAATTATCCTTGCCCTTAATATTATTTCTTTTCTTATAGACAATCAGTATTCCGAATTTCAAACTATAGAGCATTATAAAAATTATAATGATAGGTTTCGATTTTGGAATATCCTGCCAATTCATACTGCAAAAATAATCCCTTTTTTATTTAACAACTTCATTCGCGCATAAAAATATTAAATTTGTACATTGTAAAGTAAATTAATGAAAACATTCATAAGTGACATTTCAGGAAAAGCTTTTCCTGAAAAAGACAGGATAAGGAT
>JBBQIF010000231.1:0-5396 GCA_038324665.1 Bacteroidia bacterium | reverse complement strand
GAAGGAGGAAATAAGTGGTTTGTGATTTACCGTGAACATAAGGAACCCGGTCGTGGGCAATGGGAGCGCATTCCCATCATGGATGAAAGAGGGCGCAAACTCACCAGGCATGGCGACTGGCTGCATACCACCAACCATGGTTCTGATTTTCTATTTTTAGCGAATACTTTTCAATATGCCATCGGGCAGGAAACGGTGGATTATTCCAACTCTACCACACCTTACAAAATGAAAGGGCCGGTTTATGAACGGCTAGTTAGATATGAATTCAACCGTTACAGCAAATCACCACAAATAACTTATAGGGTGGATTTTTATAGCAATATTAAAGCCAAGGGAAGTGCCAATCCTTTTGTATCGACCATGGATAGCAGTTTTGTTTACATAGTTACAGGGAAGGAATTGGTGAGGGATGCAGTAGGTTATTGATAAGATACCTGTTCTATCTCTCTCCTGCTTTTTGTTTGGGCAAAAAGTAGGCAAAAAGCCCACCACGAATGAGAAATTTCCATTTTTCTTCTCGCGCAGGCTCACCCTTCATCCCTGAAAAATTGAAATTTCACACCATGCGTGGACTCAACCCGCAGATTCGTTTTCAAAAATGATTTCTCCAATTAGTTGTTTCTCACTTCTCTAATTAAAAATTTAAGCATATACAATACTAAAGATAATTAACTATAGAAGGTAGCTACTTTTTTCCTTGTGAACGCTGAGCTTGATACCAGGGTTCTGTTATTTTAATTGCAGTAGCAATTTATTCCTGTATCGGCTCGGCAAATCGTTCAAATTTCCGTTTGTACAATATTCGCATTCAATACTTGACTTATCAACTAAAAAGCTAAATTTCACATTGCAGGTTTGTTTGCTTGTATCACAAGAGTTTGAAGGCTGGCCGCAATAGGATAGAAGATCACTTGAAACTGTTTTCATTAAATCCTCAAAAAGTTTGTCTGTGGTCACTCCCATAAAAAAATCTTTGTTTGTAGAATCCGCAACGCCACTTCGAGCCCGGTTAATAGTACCATCTTTAGCTAACATAATGACCAAACAATTATTATTTGACTTTTGATTACCCCAATACTTCCCTATATACGGACTCAAAGTTATTGGATTCAAAATACTCCCTCGCTGTTTGCAAAGCACCCCACTGCCAGGTATTATACTCCACTTTGTTTATGCCGTAGAATCGTTCTATCGCTTGCTTCAATAAAAGTTCGTTCTGAGGTTCTACTTCTATACCCGCCTTCTTTTCTTCTATCCCTTTCCAGGGGGTATTGTTACCAATGATCACAGGGGTTGCATGGGCCAAGCTTTCGAAGATGGCATGTCCGAAATTCTCACCCAAGGAAGGCAATACCATAAGATCTGTTTCGCCTTGAAGGGCCAATGTTTCGGCATGGGGTAATTCTTTGATCCACTCCTTATGAATGTGGGATGGCAAACTATTAAAAAGGCTTTCGAACTGCTGCGTGTAGCTTTCGGTAATGCCAGAGCCAACAAATTTTACCTGGGTAGGGAAAGTGATTTCCTGCAAGGCCTTCAATAAAACTATAGGATTCTTTTCAGGTGAAATACGACCTAAAAAAAGAAGACGTAGCTCACCTGCAGGAGACTTAAATATTTTGTCCGGAATAGCATGTAACGGTGTGATTGGAATATTAGGCCCCAGTTTGATAATTACTTTTCCTAGGGTCTTGCGAATCTCCTCGTCTTCGAATATTGAAGTAGAAAGCATAATGGCCTTTTTATAAAGACCAAAACCACGGGCAAAGGATAGAAAGACCTGCTTTCGAAATGGCTTAATGCTTAAAGCAGATCTGTGTAACATTCCTCTAGGAGCAACCAATATCTTTTTTACATTATAATAATTGGCGAAAAAAAGTGGCAAAACACTGAAATAAAATGAGAATAATCCATTGATAAAAATAATATCATTTTTTCCATTTTTACATAGTTCTTTTATCGTTTTAAATTTGATATTTGAAAGAGATAAATAAAGTACTTCATGCTGTGGTGCCAATGTATGCCATTGATCCGTTAAAACATCCCCATAAGTTTCTAAGCTGCCATAATCCCTATTGGTAGTGATGATTTTTACATTAAAATGTTTGCTTAAAAGTGTGGCAAGATTAAAAACAGATTGTATAGGTCCACCCGCCCTATAACCCGGCACATACCAATCGGTAAAAATATAAATATTGGGGAGGTTATTCAATGTTATTATTTTTAATCCATATCCCTAGAACTGCCAGATTCAATACCATGTTCCACCTTATATTATTTTTATCTCCAAAATAATTTTTCCTCAAAGAATTGATGGTATCCGCATTAAAGGCAGGATGTTGGCAAAGCTGATCCAATCCTTCATTGACAATATCTCGAAGGTCATTTTTTAACCATTGTTGCCAAGGTAATACGAAGCCCATTTTAGGTCTGTTAACAATTTCATCAGGCAATAAATTGCCCATCGCATCTACCAACAATGACTTTGTTTTTGCGCCTTTTTTATATTTATCCGGCAAAGCCAATACATATTCTACTAAATGGTAATCCAGGAAGGGCTCTCGTATTTCGAGTGAATGCGCCATTCCCATCTGGTCTGTATCTCTCAGCAACATCGGTTTTAAATAATTTTGCCATTCTGCTATGGATATTTCAGCATATAAGGTTGACGCCGGAAAATAGCTGTGATTATGCTGGGTGGGGTGTTTCAGAATAGACTGAATCTGGACATTGGTAAACAATTTTCTGATAGCATAATAACTGTTTTCAATATCCATATTGCTGCCAATCAATTCATACTTCTTTGACCTAGCATAATCCTTTTTAATCTTCGATAATGCACTTGCTATCAATTTCCTTGCAATTTGCGGCATTACCTTTAACCTATTGAGTGCAGGATTACTCAGCAGGTTGAAGACGGGGTAACCACCGAACCATTCATCACCTCCAACACCAGAAAGGGCCACAGAAATACCTGCTTCTTTAACTGATTTGGAAACCACATAGGTATTGACACCATCCCAACTTGGTTGGTCGAGGGCTGCCAAAGCTGTAGGAAACATTGCGAGGAAATCCTCTGATTGTAAATCTATTTGCGTATGTCTTGTATTGTATTTTTTAGCTATTAATTCAGCATATTTTGCCTCACTGAATTGTTTTTCATTAAAATTAATATTGTAGGTATTAACATCAGTTCCACACTCACTCATTGCTGCAACCACTGCACTTGAGTCAATGCCACCTGAAAGAAAAGCACCCAATGGAACATCGGACATCAATCTTTTTTCCACTGCACTATAAAACAAATCTTTTGTTACTTTTGTAACAGTTTCATAGGATTCCTCTATGGTACTTCGTGGTTTTATATCCCAGTATTGCTTAATTCTTAAGCCTGAATTATCAACTACCATATAACAACCGGCTTCTAGCATTTTTATCCCATTCACCATTGTATCCTCACCAATAGTAGTTTGAAAAGTGAGGTAATCACTTAAGGCTTCTCTGTTTAATTTTCTTTCGATTTTTCCACTTGCCAAAATACTCCTGACTTCGGATGCAAATAATATCTCCCTCTCTTTTCCTTGCGCATAGTACAGCGGCTTTACCCCAAGTCTATCGCGTATCAGCAGTAATTTTTCTTCTTTTATATCATAAAGGGCAATGGCAAACATGCCATCTAGTTTTTCGATAAATCCTTCTCCCCATTTTTTGTACGCAGCAAGAATCACTTCAGTATCGGTATGGGTGCTAAAGGCGTAATCACTTAACTGATTCTTAACAGAAAGATAATTATAGATTTCGCCATTATATACAATTACACATGATTTATCATTTGAAAACATAGGCTGGTGCCCTGCTTCGGATAGATCAATAATTGAAAGCCTTCTGTGCCCCAAGGCTATATTTCTATCAGAAAAAACACCGTGATCATCGGGCCCCCTGTGCTGCATCGCATTGTTCATAAGAGGAACAATTGCCTTAGCATCGTTTTCATTTAACCCCATAACTCCATTTATTCCACACATTAGCCTGCTATTTTATTTAAAGTATCTACCCAATCGTTTAATTGCAATTTAATGCCTTTTTTATAACTGCTTTCAGCCATATTCCAGAGTTGGTCATCGTTTAAAGTCATCATAATTTCTAGTTTATTTTGTAAATCAATGGCATTTCCTGCTAGAAAAGTGAACCCATTTTCATCATCAAGGAAAAAAGACACAGAGCCAATTTTATCACTTAAAATCATGGGCATGGCGGACAATGCCATTTCATGCACCGCAACGCCCCAGGGTTCAAATAAACTTGGCAAAACATAGCAGCCACTATTAATCAAATAGGCCCTCATTTCTTCTGGCTGTACAAAACCAAAATGACTGATGTACGGATTCTCAATACGGTGATCAAATAATTCGCCGAAACCAAAACAATTCAATTTCCAGTGATTTCCTGTATTTTCATTAGCTATTATGAATGCCTGCCATAAAGTAGGTAAATCTTTTTCTGCAATATACCTTGCTACACTTATAATTGTTTTAGGGAATACCTTTCTACAAGCTAATTTTTGC
Organism: Bacteroidia bacterium; assembly: GCA_038324665.1. Lineage (GTDB taxonomy): Bacteria > Bacteroidota > Bacteroidia > NS11-12g > UBA955 > JABMMZ01. Next base: position 828 of record JBBQIF010000231.1, on the reverse strand, counting down.
TCTCCAATTGATTTGAATAAATCTACATCTGCGACGTATAGCCCTGTAAATATCTGATTACTTTTAAATCCAAGTTTTGAAGCATATAACTTTTGAGGCTCTCCTGGCACCCATACTGCTTGGAATAGTTGCTTCAACCAAAAGGGAGAAATCAGTTTTAAAATATGTTGTTTTACGCTTCCTTGCCATTGATTATCTATAAAAACCACATTTCTGGCTTTCTTTCTGTATTTTTTAATAACACTTAAATAAAACTTGTTGCCCCATCCAGAACATAAGATTACTTGGGGTGAAAACAATGTTATTTCGTTTAAAATTTTGGCTTCAGAACCTCTTGTATATTCAATATTAACAAGGCTCGCCGATAAATCAAACGCAAAGGGAGCCTCTGAATTAACAGGGTAATGGATTAATAAAATTTTTGTATCGTGATTCCTTATCAATAAGTGTTTTACACAGGCTAGAAAATAGCCTGCCAATTCTGTATATAAAATTAATACGCGCAATAATTTACTTTTGCAAAGATTACTATTTAACAATGAATTTCAAAAACATTCTTAACATGTGTATGATTGCGTCCATATTTATGGATGATTTTATCATTCTAAGGTTAGTTTTGCCATTTGATTTTTATGTTTATTATCTCTTTTTCATTGTCAGTATCGGGTATTATGTTTTTTCTAAAGGATCTGTAAAACTTTTGCCGGGTTGGTTTTTCCTTTCAATTTTATCATTGATATTGGTCACTTTTATAGTAACCTACTTCGACAATTCGTTCGATTTCAAGGTCATTAAGCAGATTATTGGCATTACATTCACTTCCGTAGC
>JBBQIF010000230.1:0-5419 GCA_038324665.1 Bacteroidia bacterium | reverse complement strand
TAATTCACCCGGAATATGGTATTTGCAAAATGAATCGCGTGCAGTTCTAATCTTTAAATAACTGAAATCGGAAGTGTCTTTATAGGGATATGAATGAATAATCAAACCAATAGATTTGTCAGTTTCAACATCTTTTTTCCTCATCTGGAACCAGTAAAAATTATCTGCTTCTTTCATTAACTTGAATGAACCAGGTACTCGCACTCCAATACCAAATTTATCCTTTAAAATTTTATAATATTGTTCATTTCCGGTAGTATCTGTAAATAATCGTTCACTTTCGTCCTTAAGTTCAAAATCCCTTAACATATTTAATATTAATAGATTGTTAGCTGCCAGTTTTTTCCTTAGGTCCTGAATATCCTTGCCAAATAAATAAACAATGTGCTGGTGTTTTGCCAATAGGTCCTTTTGCGATACCAAACCTTGAGGATCCCGAATGAGTTGCATAATCTTTTCAGGTGAAAAGGGAGTTAATAAATCTTCCATTGCTTTAAAATTAGCTTCTGTCACCAACACAAAAATAATTTTTTGGTTGTAATAAAACCTGGAGAAATCCTCAATATCAGGTTTAAACATTTCAATGAAAGGTTCGCTAAAAGTATACTGAGGCAATGGTTTTAAAAATGTACTATCAAGATCATTACTTAAACCTTTCAGAACTGAGGCATCACTTACTGCAATTAAACTACCCAGTTTACCTGTGGAATCAGGCAAATTTTTATCGTCAGGTTTACAGCCATTGGTAAGGAAAATAAAGGATAGAAGCACATAGCTTAAAATTAGTCTAGTCTTTTTATTTTTGAATTGGTAAACACTTTGTTGATTTGTTGATTTGAACATTTAGTTTAACTTTAAGAATATTTTAATTAATTTGCCTTTTCCAATTGGATTATCTGCATTTGCAATCTGGTTTATCTGACAACTCCTTACAATATCTATTTCGCTGAATTTAGAACAAATATCATTCATGGATTGAGACTCATTTTCAGTAATATAAAAGAAAAAACCAAGTGGTGTTGATTTTAAAATGGGTAAAGAAACCTCGCTGCTTTTGTAAATTTTTAATATCTTTCCCGGTTTTAGCTTACTGCTTCTTAAGTGGTTCCAGCGTTTAATGTCTGAAATATTAACATTGTATATATCCGCTATTTGCCCCATTGTCTGTCCGCTTTTTACTTTGTAGCTGAAACTGCTTGTTTCATACTTTATAAAATCTGAAGGGTTAAATGCATTGGCGCTTATCAAGTATATACTATCCTGCCATTGCGCTAGTTGCATTGCTTTAGTATAGGGTAAAGCCACAGTTTTATTTTCCACATGCATTGGGATGATACCCCCTTTATAAACCCCATTCCACTCGCTTTGCTCAAACTCATTGATATTAACAACAGCAGAGATATATTTCATGTCAAGAGGACAGCATAACCTTACGGGAACGAGCATTTCACTCGCAGATAAATGGTTACCTATTTCATCAATTGGGGGAGAAAAAGTCATTAAAAAGGCTGTTGCTAAAAATTTAGGAATATAGTTTTGAGTTTCTTTCGGTAGGTAAGGTCTAATTTCCCAAAATGTCTTTTTGCCGCCGGAGCGGGTAATGGCTTTGCCAACTGTGCCCGGACCGCCATTATAAGCTGCAAGGGCCAATAGCCAATCGCCAAAACGGTCGTACATACTTTGGAGATATTCGCAAGCTTTCTCAGTACTTTTATAAATATCCTTTCGTTCATCTACACTGCCATCTATCTGCAAATCCATCATTCTACCTGTTGCTGGCATGAACTGCCATAATCCTGCAGCGCCACACCAGCTCACAGCATTTGGGTTGAGCAGGGATTCAACAATTGAAAGGTATTTAATTTCCTGCGGCATTCCTTTCCTGTCTAGCACCTCTTCGAATACCCTGAAATAAACGTCTTTGCGCAGGCAAGCTTTATATAAAAAAGAACTTGATGGGTTTACCATGTAATTAATCTGGGTTCTAACAGTTTGATCAAATTTAAAAGGGATAACAGTACCGATAGAATTAGTAAGAAAGTCGAATCTTACCTCCGTTAAATTTTGCACATCCTCATTGGTTAAAAATATTTGCTGCTTTACCAAGGTGTTTTCCATGAATATATGTGTTAGACTGTCAATTCGTTTTACGGAATTAAACGTTTGAGCATTAATATAAATGATAGAAAAAAAAGAAAGAAAAATTATAAGGCGGTTAATCATAGTTGGAGGTTAATATAAACATTTGCAAATTTACCTTTACGTAACGCATTTTGCAACCTCTTTATTGTTATTAATTGCTTGTTTTATACAAAATTGTAATTAACTTTGTATTTGTTGATTAGAATTTAGTACACTATAAATAATGCCTGATAATAAAAAGGGTTTAATAACATTTAATGATTTAGCGAATGTTGCAGCAATGCAACCTCTTGAGCAATTGGCTCCTCTGAAAAAAAACAATTTAAAACTCTCTATTGGTATTCCTAGGGAAATAACTGCGCAGGAGAACAGAGTTCCGCTTTCCCCTTCTGCTGTTGAGTTTCTTGTGCATAACGGACATGAAATCACAATTGAAACTAGAGCTGGTGAATCAAGTAATTTCAGTGATAACCGTTTCAGCGAGGCAGGTGCTCGCATTGTTCATCAGCATGAGGAGATATTTAATTCGGACATTATTCTGAAAATAGAACCACCAACCAATGCGGAGGTTGACCTAATGAAACCAGAACAATTATTGATTTCTGCCCTTCAGTTAGACCAGCTTAACCCCGTGCTATTGAATAAATTGATGCTTAAGAAGGTGAATGCCATTGCGTACGAATTTCTCCAAGATGATTCAGGATCATATCCAAGTCTCCGGGCGATGGGCGAAATGGCGGGACATGCCTCTATTTTGCTAGCTTCAGAATATCTGAATAACGCCAATATCGGAAAAGGTGAGCTTTTAGGAGGTTTTACAGGAATACCACCTACCCAGATTGTGGTAATTGGTGCCGGTGCAGTAGGGGAGTATGCCTGTAAAGCAGCTATTGGGTTAGGTGCTAATGTCAAGGTTTTTGATAATGAACTATACCGTTTAAGGCGCTTACAGGAAAATTTAAGTGGTAAAATATTTACATCAACTTTGCAACCCAATATATTGGCAGAAGCACTTCGCAGTTGCGATGTAGCAATCGGTGCATTGCGGGGAGAACTTGGAAGAAGTCCAATAGTTGTTTCAGAAAAAATGGTAATGCAGATGAAACCCAATAGTATTATCATCGATGTTTGTATCGACCAGGGGGGTGTTTTTGAAACATCGGAAATAACCAATCATAAGAATCCAATATTCAGGAAGCATGATGTTATTCATTACTGCGTGCCTAATATTACGGCAAGGGTTTCGCGCACAGCAAGCTATGCCTTGAGCAATATTTTTACGCCTATTTTAAACGATCTTTCCAATTATGGGGGCTTTTATGATTTGGTGAAGATTGCCAAAGGTTTCCGCAGCGGAGTCTATCTTTACAAAGGAGCTTTAGTGAATCAGTCATTGGCCAGTAAATTTGGTTTTAAGTACAAGGATCTCAACCTGATGATGAATATTTTCAAATAATTAATTTGTCTATAAAGTTCATTGACTGCCTTATGCAATTCAAATAAAATGCTCCTCTTTAATGTATCTAAGTGAGGTCGGCTATGGTCCTTAATAGCGAACATTTTATTCTATACTTAAGACTAATTAGTTCATTGTAATCATAAGATTTATAGGTATTTTGATAAATGACAAAATTTTTGTCAATAAATTTTTTGTCATTTATTAGTATTTTTATACTAATAATTTATAGAATTTAAGGTATTATACTTATTTTTGAAGCTACATGTGCCTTAAAATCAAAACAAAAGCTTTGAATCACATTGGCCTATGATTAAAAAGATACTTTTTGTCTTAATTTTCATAGGTTTCTTTACTGTGAAGTCAAATGCCCAGGGCACAGCTGGCAAGGACTTTTGGGTAGGGTACATGGCCCACGCTTGGGGATGTTACTGGAATAATAGTTGGTATAACAACGATACACCAATGGTTTTCTTGTCATCTCAGGTAGCTGCAACAGTTAAGATTACTGCACCTGGTCAGAATTATTCAAAAACTATAACACTGGTGGCGAATGTAACAACTTCCCTTATTCTGCCTCCATCTGTTGTATGTAGATATTCAGATACGGTGACAAGTAATGGCGTACACATCACCTCCGATGAAATAATCAATGTATATGCTGTCAACCGTTATTGGTATTCTAAAGGTGCAACTGTAGTAATACCAACGGAATCCATAGTGAACAGTCCAGAATACGTTGTCACTACAGATGAAGATACTTATAATTGGAACTGGAGTTGCAATGGCAAAAATTTTCAATCCGCTGAATTTGTGATCGTAGGGGTTGCAGATTCTTCTGTCATAGAAATTGTGCCGACAGGTGCTTCAACTAGGAATAGTGTGCCCAATTTGCCTTTTCAAATTACCCTTAAAAAAGGGGAGACCTTCCAGTATCTCACAACGGACAAGGACCTTACAGGATCAATTATTAGATCTAAATACCCCCAGTCAAAATATGCCTTATTTGCAGGAAACAGGTTAACAATAAAATATCTTAAAGATAAAAATGGAAATACTTGCTATAGTAGTTGGGACCATACCTATGAACAAATGTTACCTACAGTAACATGGGGCAATAATTATACAGCCCTGCCTTTCAAAAATAATCCAGGTGGTTATTATTTTAAGGTTGTTGCTGCTGAAAACAACAGTAAAATCTTCATTAATGGTAAATATTATTCGACTCTGAAGCAGGCAGGTTTTTTTGAATACAATGTGTTTACCGATACGATTACTACAATAAGCTCTCCTAATAGAATTTCTGTTGCTCAGTTTACCAAAGGATACGGATGTGCCAAAAATCCGAACAATCCTTATAATGGAGATCCTTCGCAATTGATGCTCTTTCCGGATGAACAATATGGCAATAATGCAACTGTCAATACCGTGAGTGATTCTAAATGGTGGTGGGGAGGTTGGTGGAACTGGTGGAAACCAGAGAATTATATCAATATCATGGTAAGGGATGGCGATACAGCCGCTTTTAAATTGAACAATAATAAAATTTCAGGATCGCAATGGAAAACTTTTGGCAGCCCTGCGAAACAATTTACACAGGTAAAGATTGATAGTGGTAGCCATTATATGAACAGTGCCAAAGGCTTTTTAGCTTATGTATATGGTTATAGTTTTGTAGAAGGTTATGCTTACGCTGCTGCTGCGAGTTTCAAGCCTATCCAAAATAACTTTTTAATTACCAATGCCCAGTGTAAAAAGGACACAGTGCAATTTACAGCTATAGAAAATGACAGTTTTGGTAATTATAAATGGACATTTGGT
>JBBQIF010000229.1:0-5422 GCA_038324665.1 Bacteroidia bacterium | reverse complement strand
TGCCCATGGAGAGGGTAGATACTATGCGGATGAAATAACATTAAAGCAACTGGAAGAAAATAAGCAGGTTGTTTTTCGGTATGTTTCTGAAGCTGGTATTATAAATGCGGAAAGTAATCCGAATGGCTCGATAAGAAATATTGCGGGCATTAGCAATGTAGGTAAAAATGTATTCGGCATGATGCCGCACCCTGAAAGATGCGCTACGGATCATTTGTTAAATACAGATGGCCTGGGTTTATTTCAAAGCATATTAGGTTGAGAATTTCAATCCTTTTAATTTAAAACATTTTATTATTGCATCTAATTCCTATAAAAGGGATGAATTTTTATGCACGGAATTATACAAATTATGTAAAATGAAATTAAAGAATTTATTTTTTATTTTTATTTTTTATCAATTATTCTGCTAATAGTTGTGGTGTTTTAAATAACTAAATGTGGTTAACTGTATTAAAAATGTATAATTTGTAATTTATATAGTAAACTAAGTTTACTATATTTGGGAACAGATATTTGATAACTTGTTAATACATATTTCACAATGCAGACACTAGGGTTATTACTTATCTTTATTTTTGAATCGTTGAAAATAAATTGAATTGAAAATAGATAAGATAATAAACGGAGATATTTTTGTATCGAATGCTGGACATAAAGGAAGGGGAGTGTTTACATCTAAAGTTTTAAATAAAGGGGATGTTATTGAAATTTGTCCTGTAATTGAAATTAACTATAAAGAACATCAGATGCTAAGTGGTCATATTTTGGAAAATTATACGTTTGTATGGAATGCTAAAAAAAAGAGTGCTGGAATACTTCTTGGATTTGGCTCTCTTTACAACCATACAATGAAACCAAATGCGGATTATCTTAAAAACATTAAAGAAGGTGTGATGGAGTTTAAAGCAATTAAAAGGATAAAGGCAGGCGAGGAGATCACAATAGATTATGGTGATATGCATAGTGACCTTAATAAATAGACCCAATTTTAAATTTTAAATAAATATGGCAACAACAAAAAAACCAGCTGCATCTAAAGCAAAAGCTACAAAAGCAGCACCAAAAGCGAAGGCTAAAGCGAAAGCAAAAGCAAAAGCAGCACCAAAAGCAAAAGCGAAAGCGAAAGCAGCTCCAAAAGCAAAAGCTAAAGCAAAAGCAGCTCCAAAAGCAAAAGCTAAAGCAAAGAAATCTGCTAAAGCTCCTGCTAGAAAAGCAGCAGTTAAAAAAGCGCCTGCTAAAAAAGCAGCAGCTAAAAAAGGTAAAAAATAATTTTACTCTTAACCTCGATGACTTAACCCGTATCTTACCTGATGCGGGTTTTGTTTTTGGTGAGACTCCATATTTTTTAGCTCAAGCTAGAAATATGGTTCAGTCGAACCAATCCTGATAGCTTTAGTACTTCAGGATTTTGTTTTATTCAAGGGTTAAGTTAATAGTTATTTAGTTATCAGTTATTAGTGAGATCCACATTGAATGGTAAATCTTTCATAAACAATTACCATCAATTTATAATAAACATAAGAAATAGTAGATAGATGTTTAAGAACCAATCCTGATAGCTTTAACTCGTCAGGATTTCAAACTAGCTATTTTTTGTTTACTAACCACTATTCACTAATCACTTTTCCCCTTGCCCTATTGCCTAAAATTCTCAATTTGCTTGTATGGGTCCAACTTGTTCAAGTTCAATTTGAAACCGATAGAATTGGCGATACTATAGTTATACTGGTTGAATTGAAGGAATTGCTTTGACTGGAATATTGGAACAAATATCTCCAATAATTCGTGAAATAGCGGAAGGGTTATACCTGCTGTAGCATGTACCTTTGGTTTTGTCATCCTTTGAATAATGCCACTTGAAGTATTAATTATTTGCAAGTAATTGTAAACGCAAAGGTCAGCGTAGATCCTAAATGGAATAAGACCAGGTAATGAAATTTCATTTGCCGCTGAGATCATCCATCTGTCAGTGGGTACAGATGGTAAAATATTGCGCATATTGCCATTTACGTTTATTACCTGATGACCAAAGATATTGTTGTCAAATATATTCTCACTCCTTCCGGCCAGCGCTTCAGAATATAGATAGTCCCTTTCACCTGAATTGCCACTCATATAAAACTCCTGCCTGGAGATATCCCCTTTTTTATAAAGGAATAGACCTGCAAAAACACTTGATTTGAAAAATTTCTTTGGCGCATAATTATATTTGTAATCGCCATTGGCCCATATTTTTAGATAGCTATTCGCACCAGGCGAGAATTTATAGTTATAACCATATTCTGTATTTAGCTTAATAAGATAACTATTAATTGCCTTTTTATTTTCTATACTATAAGTAAGTTTATAATAATTGAAAAAATAGGCTGCTGGAATGGAATCCTTAATTAGGTAGGTGGTAGATTGTAATCCCGTATGGTAAAAATTCAGCAACAATTGTTTGTCCATCTGATCATTGACGCTTCCTTTATGCTTAAAATAAAATTTGAGGTAAGGATTGATCCTATAATATTGGTTCTGATGAGAAAAATACTTCAGTCCAAAACTTTGGCCCTGCACGCCTGCCTCTGTTTTGAAAAGGCGCTTAGATTTTGGAAAAATGAGGTAGTTAATTTTACCGTAACCCACCATTTTTTTACTGCCAAAGGCATAAGCAGGTATGGCTATATATTCAAATTTATGCCTGAAGAGGGTCCTGTTGTAAAAAGCGGCACCTAAATATAATTTGTCATAATAGTTGGCGCCCATGATGGGTGTAACATTCATCGTAATAATAGCATTTTGCCTAGTTATCCTTGGCGGGAATGCAATGCTTATAAGTTTTAATTTTTGGCCGTTATTCAGGTAGTTTTTCTCTGGTAAAAATCCAAACGGGTTCGCATTCAGGTAGTTTTTTTTCATTAAAAAAGTATCCAGCTTTTCCGAACCTTTCACTACATATCCATGCCTGTTTTTTGCAATATCAATGGTGTTATTTTCATTCAACAGGTCGTTAAAAAACCAACCCAAAGGTAGACCGCTGCTTTTCTCGAAACTTGTCTGCATATCCCCCGGTAATGGGTGCTTGTACTGCCATTCAGTGAAATAATCTTTCATGCATTTTTCAAATAATGAATCTCCCAGTTGCTGTTGCAAGTAAGCAAATAGCACCGGCCCTTTGCAATACACAATCGCGCCATAATTCATATTTGTAAATTCTTCTGAAGGGATATTTAATGGTTGGCTTAAGCCCTGTTTTGCAGAGAACAAATAAGCAGTGAGTGTTTCATAATTTGAAACCCAGCTTTTACCTTTGAAATTCTTATAAAATTCGGCATCGCCAATCAACTTTCCACTGATTTTCTGTTCGTAAAATGTATTGATACTTTCATCCATCCAGGGATATCTTCTTTCATTGGTGCCTAGCATGCCGTAAAACCAGTTATGCCCTACTTCATGTATGATGGTTTCTTTGTCGTTACTGCTACACACAGTAATAGTAGGGTACTCCATTCCTGCACCTGCCGCTAATGGACCAATTACAACTGAGCAGTTTTTATAGGGGTAATTACCCACCTGCCGGCTGTACTCAGTTATTCCCCGCTCTATGGGCCATGTGAGGTTCTCACTTCCTTTTTTAAGCATGTCGGATGCTAGGTTCTTCGAATATTTATAATAATTTAAATTTACTGAATCACCGTTGTCCAAAATAATCGTGCGCTTTTGGGTCAGGAAAAAAGGTGTGGTAAACCATGCAAAATCATGGATATTATGCTCTTTATAGGTATATGTTTTGAGTGAAGTAGAATCATTTATGTTAGTAATGCCCTTATAAATAAGGTTACCGGTAGCAGCTACCTTGTATTCCCGTGGAACAGATATATTGACAGTAAAATCACCGAATTCACTATAAAATTCTCCCTGATCGAGGTAGGGCATAGTGTTCCATCCATTTACATCATATACTGCTGGTTTAGGATACCATTGCGTGATAGCAAAAAAATCACCTTCAAATCCACATCTTGAAAATATTTTCGGGAGTTTTACTTTAAAAGGGGTTGAGATACTCAAGTTCTGCCCAGGTAGTAAGGATGTGTTTAATTGTAGTTCCAAAATATCGATATTGGTGCTGTCATAGCGCCACTTAAGGCTATCATTATTGGCCATAAAATGAAACCCGTCTATGGAACCCCTATCGTCTTCATCGCTGAAATGAAAATCTGTTTTATTGTTCTTTAGCAATTGCTGTGCAAAGGCAGTCTGGTCGTTTTTATAGGCATTGGGCCATACATGTAGCCAGATAGATTTTAAAGTGTCTGGGGAATTATTGTAGTAATGGATTTCCATGTTGGCATCCAATAACTTTTTTACAGGATCTAATGAAACTGCGATATTATAATCTACTTTTTGTTGCCACCTAGCTTGTTGGGTGTACTTTTGGGCATTCAGCAGCAGCATAAAGGTGGTGCAGAAAAAAAGCATGATCAGATGTTTCACATGGCAAAAATACTAAGATTAGCGTTGCATTGGGTGTTTACCTGCTTTTTGTTGCCCCAACAAGTGTGTGGATATTTTTGGATAGTCAAAATCTATATGGAAGGGTGTTGGTTTTACGCTATCTTTGTAAGTGTATAATTTATTGATAAAGTTGCAAAATGGTTTGTTACGTTTGTCATGTCAATAATTTATGAATAGCCTATGTTAGATAATTTCGAGAATGAAGATAATGAAGAGTTCGATGATTTTTTTGATTCCGAAGAAATAGAATCCGCCCTTGAGAAGTATAAAACCTGGAAGGAAAATGGGACTGTCTATTTTAAAGAAGAGGAAATTGAGGCCCTATCTTATCATTTTTTTATTGAAGGTAGAAGGGATGAACAATTGGAGGTACTTGAGCATGGCTTAATTCTCTACCCAACCAATATTGAATTGATGATAGAAAAAGCCAATTACCATTCTATGAAAAATGAGAATGAGCTGGCCCTTGAAATATTAATCCGTGCTAAAACAATTGCCCCTTATGATGCCGCTATCTCCAACCTTGAAGGTGTGGTGCTCACAGAGCTAAAGCAGTATGATGAAGCTGAATACGCCTTCGACCATGCACTCGAAAATTGTGAGGAAGAAGACGACTTGGAGATTGAGATATACATTAATTATGCCCAGTCCTTATGCATGGGGGGTAATCGCAAAAAGGCAGTCAAGGTAATTGAAAAAGGAGTTAAAAAATACCCTAAAAGCGAGATGCTTTATAACCAGTTAGGCCTCAACTTTATTGAGGGTAATGACTTTAGAAATGCCATTGATTATTTTAAATTAAAGGTGGATGAAGAGCCATTCAATGATAATTACTGGCACCAATTGGGCAAATATTTGGAAATAGCGGGCCATGATAATGCCGCTCTAAATGCTTATGATTATGCAGGATTAATTAATGAGA
>JBBQIF010000228.1:0-5424 GCA_038324665.1 Bacteroidia bacterium | reverse complement strand
ATAGAAGCTGGTTCACAAATTGTCGCCATCCAAACGCCAGGCGGGGCGTTGGAGGTAAAATATGATTTTAGTAATAATCGGTTTAATAATGTTTGGTTGATAGGTGCTGCTACAAGGGTTTTTGAAGGAAATGTCAATAGCTGATTACGCTGTCAGGCATTTATCAGTGTAAATAAAAATCAAAAAGTCTTAAAAATAAATGTCCTTTGTGTTTTACTTTAAGAATGCAAGGAAATACAAAACATAGTTTGGGGTCTTTGGTTGCATTCTTCTTGTATGTGTTTATTTTTATAATTTACACCTTTCCACTTATCCTCGATTTTAAATCCCGGTTCATTGGTATTCCGTTAACTGGCGATTCATCTTCTTATATTTGGAGCATCTGGCATTTCAGATATTGTGTTATGAATGGGCTAAACCCTTTTGAAACCCATCTTCTTTTTTATCCTATGGGTTCAAGTTTGGTAATGCACAGCTATGTGCCTATTGCAGGTATCCTGAATCTATTTATCAATCAGCCGGTCTTCACTTTCAATATTGTTTTATTGCTCAGTTTTGCCTTCAGTGGTTTGGGAGTGTATAAATTATTGCAGCATTTTAATGTCAGATATTTTCTCTGCTTAACAGGTGGATTTATTTTCGCATTCTTCCCCTATAAAATAGCGCATTTAGCAGAGCATTTTAATCTTGAACTGACTGCCCTCATCCCGTTTTTTATTTTATTTTTCATCAAAACATTTAGGTTTCAACTGGGTGTATTTTTGCCTGTTATTGAGTCAAAAAAATATTTTATTTACCTCATCCTTATAAGTATCCTAAGCCTGCTTTCTGATTACTATTATTCTATCTATGTGTTTTATTTTGCACTACTATTTAGTTTAATTAATAAGGTTTATCCTTGGTTCAGCGCATGCTCAAAAAAGAAGTTACTGATAATTGTACTATTGGTTTTTATAACAGGTCATTTTATTATCAGAGGCCTTGTTTTGCTCGATGTTGATGATAAAGGAGCCTTGTGGTGGGGGGCTGATATGGCCTCATTATTTGTACCTGGTCCCAATAGTTTATTTTATGGCAATCTCAGTTGGGTAAAAGAATATCCGTCTTCTTTTTTCAGGTATCCTGAAAGTGTTGAATTTGTAATGTTTTTGGGCTATGGATTTATCTTCTTTATCCTGTTATACATTGTTAAAATTAAATCCTTCAAGGCAAAGGGGACGGTAAAACTGATGGCTATTGTTTCACTGATATTCTTACTCTTTTGTTTTCCTGAATTCAAGTTTTTAAGCAAGCGCTTATTTTACAATATTTTCGGATTCGTTTATTATATCACATTCTTTAATAATATCCGAACACCGCCAAGATATGAATTGATGTTCATGGTTTTATTCTTGCCGGTATTGATGCAATTGCTTTCTGTAGTATGGGAAAAGGTGGTTCTAAAATGGGTAGTAATTGCAACAAGCCTGATTTTATTTTTTGAATATTATCCACGTAATTACACTACAATCAATTATAACGATATACCATTGGTTTATCAAAAATTAAAAGACTTGCCTCAAGGAGCAGTGCTCCCGCTTCCCTTTGGTTTCAGGGATGGGATAGAACAAAGGGGTGAATTCAGTACCAATCATTTCCTTTATCAGACAATACACCATAAACCAATTATAGGAGGTTATCTTTCACGTTTAAGCCACGACAATATGTATCAGTTTTCAGGTAATAAAACCGCACAGGATTTATTAACATTAATAGCTGGTGAGCAAATAGCAAAACCTGAAGAAAACAGTTTTGAAATGCCGGTAAAATACATTGTAGTTGAACCAGGACTGAATGAAGAAATATTTGAAAATTATATGGATATTGCTGTAAAAGAGAAACTTTTAAGGAAGACTGAAATTGAAGGTTATTTTCTTTACGAATTAAAATAAGATCCAGTTGGCAAGGGGAAAGTTGGCATTTGGCAAAAAGATATAATTAATAACTTATTTTGACTAACATATTTAAAATTTTCCTCTTTAGTTAGCGTGAATTTATTTTCACCTTTAGAAAATTGGGAATAACTATTAACCAATAACAATTAACTATTTTCCTAGGCATTCACCTCAGCCGTGGGCGCAATCTTCTTAACAAGTCCCTGCAATACCTTGCCCGGCCCAAGTTCTATAAAATTAGTAGCACCATCTTTTACCATGGCCTGCACACATTGGGTCCACTTAACCGGTGCGGTTAACTGCTTTAAAAGATTTTGTTTTATCTCATTTGGATCAATTACAGCTGCGGCAGTCACATTTTGATAAACTGCACAAATTGGCGTGTTGAATGTTGTTTGCTCAATGGCCAAAGCCAGTTTTTCCTCTGCCGGTTTCATTAATGGGGAATGGAAAGCACCACCAACAGGCAACACCAATGCTCTTTTGGCTCCGGCTGCCTTTAATTTTTCGCAAGCTTCATTAATAGCTGTTATGTCTCCGGATATTACCAGTTGACCGGGACAATTATAATTGGCTGGCACCACAATACCACTAGTAATGGTAGCACAAATTTCTTCTACTATATGGTCTTCGAGGCCTAGCACGGCTGCCATAGTGCTTGGTTTTATGACACAAGCTTCCTGCATGGCCATGGCCCTTTGGTAAACAAGTTTTAAAGCATCCTCAAAAGTTAAGGTATTATTGGCTACCAGTGCTGAAAATTCACCTAGGCTATGGCCAGCCACCATGTTGGGCTCAAAATCATCGCCAAGGCATTTCGCCGCAATCACTGAGTGTAAAAAGATAGCAGGTTGGGTAATATTGGTTTGTTTTAAGCCTTCATCCGTGCCATTGAACATTTCGTCTGTAATGCGGAACCCTAAAATCTCATTGGCTTGCTCAAATAGTATTCTTGCAATGTCCGAATTATCGTACAAGTCCTTGCCCATTCCAACAAACTGCGCGCCCTGACCGGGAAATATATATGCTTTTTTCATGTGTAATTATTTTAAATCAATCCGTTACAAATGTACTTAATCAAAATAATTTATTCTTTATATGTAATAAATAATTTAATATTGAATTTTAAAATCAACACAAAATGAAAGAATATTTACAATTATTTAGAGGCTCGGCTTTTAATGGGTCGATTACCTTGTTAAGAAGGATTTTACTGCCAAATTTAGTCATTACCATCCTTCTGACTTTAGTTAGCCTCGCAGCTATTTTCCCTTTAATTCTAAAAGGATTTGGCTGGGGAATTTCAGATTTGATGAATTTTGGGGAGCGTATGAAGGAGGTGTTCAGTAATATGTCTCAGGGACAACAACCTATGGAAATTATGGGACAGCTGTTCACCACAATTAATTTTGGATACCTTGCACTCGCATTTATTGTAGCCTTGTTATTAGGAGCCTACAGGTATTGCGTGTTTTTTAAGTTGAATGACAATGAAGTGAGGGGGAGTAACAACAAAATAGGTGATGCAATTAAGGGCGGTTTTAGTGAAAAGGTGCTATCAATGATAGGCCTTTATTTTATATTGATGATTTTAATGGTAGTGGTTTTACTTATTTATGGACTGTTCGTGGGCCTATTAATGGCAGCATCAAAAATTTTAGGAGTGCTTATAGCATTTATTTTGTTCTTTGTAGTCGCCATTTTGATTATTCGTTTCCTGATTGCTCCTGCAGCTTTGATGCATGGCAATATGGGTGTTTTCGATGCACTTGGCTACAGTTTTAAAAATATTACTTGGAAAAGGGCTGGAATATTACTCCTAATGAGCCTCGTGTTTATAATTGCATTTTTTATTGTTTCAATGATCATAGGCGCAATAACAGGGGCCTTTTTAGGACACGCGGAGATGAATATGACCTATTTGATAATCAGCCAAATTATTTCAGCTATTATCAACGCAATATTAGCCGCCTTTTTATTTACTTCATTTACTGCCATTTATTTCAGGTACAGTGATGATTCAGATGGTGAAGAAACCAATATTGAAGAACATTTGATAAACGAGAACTAATTGGTAAGTAACTGCTAGCAGTTGGCAAAGGCACTTCGACTCCGCTCAGTGACCTTATGCCAACTGCTCAATTGCAGCTCACATGCACATCCAAAAAATTGATGCCTGTTATCTTTGAGTTAATATCCCCCTTAATGTCGTATCCTTTTTGTGGCAAATATGTTAGGACGATATCGCTGTTGCCTATTCCCGAATCTGATTTAACAACAAGGGTAATTTTTTCAATTTTATTTTCGGGGTTGAACATCACCTCAGCAAGTTGCAATTGGGTGTGCGTATTATTGGCACTGTATGTAATGAATTTAAAACCTCTTTCGGATTTCAAGGTGTCAATGTCATATAATTCCTCCTGTTGCGGCTTAATTAGTGAAAATGATTTGAAAACGGACAGTTCCTTCTCCCAATCTGGTGATTTTTCATTGTTGGAAAATACGTCCTCTTTATCAATGATGGTTTTTGTAAAACCGATGTGTTTTGAATCTAACAAGGCAGCCTCCTTGTCGAAAAAGGATTGAAAATCAAATATGCTTGTTGACTTTAATACCTGTTTTTCTATGCATCCTTCACCTAACAAAGTGAGTATAGAAATACAAGCAAAAAATCTAAAATCTAAAATCATAAAAATCTAAAATAATACGGTTCCATCCATTTCAGATGGAATTGGCAGGTTCATCATTTTTAAAAGTGTCGGTGCTATATCCGCTAATTTTCCTTTTGCGGTTATCGCCTTGCACTTATCATTGATGATAAAGCAGGGAACTGGATTCATGCTGTGTGCGGTGTTAGGAGTGTGGTCTGGATTCTTTGCAGCATCAGCATTCCCATGGTCGGCAAGTATAATGAATTGGTAGTTTTGTTTCAAACCTTCTTCCACAATTTGTTTCACACATCCATCCACAGTTTCAGCAGCCTTTATAATGGCATCCCAAACACCGGTATGGCCCACCATATCAGCATTTGCGAAATTCTGGCAAATAAAATCATAAGTACCGGTTTTCATCGCCTCCAATACTTTTTTTGTAAGTGGTAGTGCACTCATTTCAGGTTGTAAATCATAAGTGGCCACTTTTGGGGAGGGTTCCATTATCCTGGTTTCACCGTCAAAGGCTTCTTCCCTTCCTCCGGAAAAAAAGAAAGTGACATGCGGGTATTTTTCAGTTTCAGCGGAACGCAATTGGATGTATCCATTCTGGCTTAACACCTCGCCCAAGGTATTGTGAACATGCTGGGTTTTAAAAATAATAGTTACATTTTTGTAAGTTTCATCATACTCCGTCATGGTGGTATAATTTAATTTCAAAGCTTTCATACCTTGCTCGGGAATGTCCATTTGCGTAAGCGCCTGACTTATCTGCCTTCCGCGGTCTGTACGGAAATTAAAGCAGGTAACAGCATCTTCCTCATGGATAGTTGCTATAG
>JBBQIF010000227.1:0-5445 GCA_038324665.1 Bacteroidia bacterium | reverse complement strand
GAGCGGTGTAAGTGATGTATTTTATGCTAAAATCCTTAAGGTGAATAATCTTCAGGATGAAAATAATGAAAACAATATCATGTATTCTAAGATTACCAATACACCAACCTGGCCCAATAGAATTATAGTGGTGCTGACCACTAACAATGATGCCAGCGAAAATTATTATAAGATCACAGATGCAAAAGGCAATGTGATAAGGAGTAAAGGCAATTTTGAAAACAATAAAGTGTACAGAGATACTGTGGATCTGTTCAATGGCATTTGCTACAAATTTGAATTATTTGATGATGGACCCTCTTCGTCAACATCCAACCCTCTAAATAAGGACGGATTAGGGTGGTGGGCCAACTCAGATGATGGATATGGGTCAATAGCTATAAAGAACGGCTTAACAAATGCTACACTGAAAAATTTTAATGTTGATTTCGGAACCAAGATTATGCATAATTTTTTTACGACTTTTCCTATGGACATTACCGGAACCCCTGTAAAAGGCAAGGTGCCAATTTCTATTTTAGTATTTCCAAATCCCTCTGATGCTGTGACTAAGTTTTCAATTGATTTCGGTGCAAACCTTCCTGCTCAGATAAGTATTTATGATGTTACGGGTAAGTTAGTTTATGAAAGGAAATCCAATGGCTATTACGAGGAATTTAATCTGGAGCAGATGTCTGCCGGCATGTACACAATCATGGTAATGCAGGATGGTAATATTAGCAGCGAGAAGTTCGTGGTGAAGTAGCCTTTCAAGGCAGCTATCAAGTGTCTCTCCAAAGCTAGCATCATAGCGTATATTGAGTCTAGAATCTCATAAGACAAAAGACTTGTATGCCATTAAAGAACATATAGGGTTATGGCGCTGTATAATATGAATTATACTGAAACCAGATAGGTTTTCGAAATCATTGAAAACCTAACGGTTCAGTATAACCCATCCTAAAATATCTTTTCTTCGAAAAGCTATTAAGGATAGGTATACATTAAGCAGGTTCACTCTTCTCTGAATAACTTATAGGCCTAATAACGATTATCTTAATACTGGTAACTCACAACGCCACTAGCTTTTCCAAAATATGGTGAACGGCAGGGCATACCACAGAATTGGCAAGCGTTAAATTTTTACGCTTAATAAATACATCCTCGTTCGTATAAGGATAGCGAGCACAATCTGAGGGGCGTACTTCGTAAATACGGCAAGTATTATCTGCATTAAGGAAAGTGCATGGGCTTTTTTGCAGTACAAAATCATTGTCTTCATCCAGTTTAAGGTAGCGTTCAATTAATTCTGTTTCCTTTATTCTTAAAAATCGGCTGATACGCTTTAAGTCAGTACTCTTGAAGGTAGGGCTATGATTTTTACAGCAATTGGCGCAGTCAAGGCAATTAATGTTGCTAAAAGCTTCTTCATGTAAAAGGGGAAGTTTTTTAATGACCTCAGCGGGTTTGGCTGAATCAAGAAAGCGCCGGTAAATCTTCTTTTTTTCTCCAGCTTTTTTTTGCCAGGTGGTATTGGTTGACCAATCCATAAAGTTTACTTAATTCTTATAAACTCAAATTTAGGATTACCCTTTACCCTGAACTTATCATAATAATCGAGAAATCGCATTTTGTAATAATCTCCGTCGGTATCCTTTATAATAAAGGTAATATTAGAATTAACAGTATAAACGTATGATGTCCGGTCGAAAGTTTTCCATTCATAGCCTATAGCATCCTTATTAGTTGAAAAGTTATAGTTACTGATATATTTCGCATCGATATCCTCGAATTTAGAAGTAGAATCAATACCAACAGTCACATTATTGCGATTGCTGAAGACACCCAATACACTATATAAAATGGTTGTTGGAGGATTAGGGATTACGGTTTTGTATTTAGTAAATTCTATATCCCACATAGTTTTAGGCGGCTCCACATTGTCAACTACGCCACCACCATTTTTGAAACTGTAGAAAGTAAAATTCTGCATTTTGTTTTTATGGATTAGTGTTATTGGAGCGTTAAATTCATCCAGTTTAGTAATCTTGATGGCATATACGGAATCACTTACTCCGATAATTTGTAACCTCCTAAACCTGTCAGTTCCTGTAAGGTAACTTAGTTCAATAAAATAAATTCCATAGATATACCCACCTGACCCATCATTGATTTTATAGGATCTCCAGTCACCAATGGCAGATGATGATATTTTGCCATCACTACCATCTACCAGCTCTGATTGCTGTTTGATATAAGTAGTGTCCCTTACCAATGTCTCATTTAGGTTGTATATATTAGCTTTCCTTACCTTGATATTATAACCTGTATTGATAAATACACCAAATCCATTATCTGAAGATTCGAAGCTAATATCCCAATCCACCAATTGTTTTTCAATGAAGGTATTGGAACTTAAGTCAAAATACATTTGTTTTTCATAATTGTCGCCCATAAAACAGCTTGAAATTTCTGTAGTTCCAAGAGGTAATACAATTGCATCGTCCTTCTTAAAACAAGAACTGAGGCAAAGCATAATGGTAACAATGTAAAGTAAAGATTTCAAAAGTTTTAGATGTTAAAGTTTAGTTGAAAGAATAAAGAACGGCCAATGGATACCGACGTTGTATTTGAACCAGCGGAATGAAAGGTAGGGCTACCAGTTGAACTAATGTTTTTAACATTCAGGATGTTCTTGCAACCAAAAGTCAGGCTAAGTTTTTTGTTGAAGAAAGGGTGGTTTACTGTGAAGTCGAGCATGGTGTAATCCGATATTTTAGTTTGTACCAATTGCCTTGCATCATCGAGCATATAGCCCATCCTTCTTCCATTGTATTTGTGGTAAAGCGAGAAAGTTGTCTTCTCCCTATTGTGGTGTTTATATGTATAACCAATCTGAGACCTTATTTCAGGAGAGTAGTTATACCTGTGTTTGTTTACATATTTGAATGCGTTATTGTATATACCGGTATATGAAAAACCGGTGGCGACATTCCATTTTTTGTATTGGGTAGAAAAATAGAAGTTGGAGCCTATAGATTTAAAATTATCAATATTCAAATAAGTATATTCTAATATATTGGGATTCACGGAAACCAGTGAAATTTGGTGATAAATATGGTTGTAAAAATTATTGTTATCGATAAAAATTGTCAGTTGCCTATTCACCTTTAATTTGTATCGCAGCACAAAATTATGGTTGTTGGATACCTCTGATTTTAAATCAGGATTGCCTTTGATATTATGGTTATAATCCACAAAGTTGAGATAGAGTTCCTTGAGAGACGGCGCTCTGAAACCTTTGCCGTATGCATATCTTATGGTTAGGTTTTTGATGCCTGAATACTGCATCTGTATGGAAGGGATGAATGGGGCAGGGTAACGAGAATTGTAGGTGGCCCTCATGCCCGGCTTGATATTCAGGTTTTTAAAATACTTAATTTCAGCACATGCAAATACAGCATAATCGTCCATTTTACCCTTTATACTCTCTATCCGTGTACCACTTGCACGGTTCGTATTAATATCAAAGCCCAACTGATAATTTAATTTGGAACTATATTGCTTGTTATAACTACCACGGCTCATGAAATTCAAAAAGGTGTTGGAACTCTGGGCTTCCTTATTGTCAACAGGTGGCGCCGGTACATCAGGATGCACAAGATCCTTAAGATAGGTAATCATATCTCTGTTATAAAAACTGGCGGATGAAAGCAAATTGCAATGCGTGGTGCTATCTTTTTTATAATCTAGGTTTGGAGAAATAATCACCCTGTTAGTTATAAAATTCTGATCAAAAGCGTAAGCTTCCAGATGGTTGATAACCGGAACGCCTTTGTTTTCAATTTTTTCATTGAATATATCAGTTTTAAGCCTGATGCGCAAACGACCTGTTTCGTTAAAAATACTGAAACTGCCAAATACCTGCTGCTTGGGTTTCCATAACATGACCCTGCTGTTTTTATCTGGATTATAGCCACCAAAAAAGTTGCGGTTGATATTGGCGGCAAAATCCATATTACTTTTACCCGTAGTATCTGCATTTACCTTTACGATACCGCCGCCACCCACATTATATTGGCCAATTGTTTCATAATATGAGTTACCAGTTATCATAGAAGGCTTATTAAGCACAACCCTTTTGGAAATAAGGTTAATGACGCCACCTAGTGCATCAGTACCATAAATAACGGAAAGCGGGCCTTCAATGATTTCAACCCTTTCGATATTGGATAAATTCAACTGTCCTAAATCTATATTGCCATTTTCTCTACCAATCAGGGGCACACCATCGAGCAATATTTTGATGTTCTGCCCGCTAATACCCTGCAAACTCAGTGAACTGCCAAGAATGTTATCATTGCTAATCCTGATGTTCATTTGCTGTGAAAGCAGATTTGCCAAGTTGACTGCACCTTGCTTTTCAATCATCGCGGCCGTAATTATTCTTACATTTTGTACTGATCTTGATGCCGGTGTTGGCATTATATCTCCCGTAATCAAGGCGCCCTTCATGGTAATGGTGTCATCAATTTGAGCCATGACATTGCCCATACACAGCAAAGCCATGCTTAAAAAAAGATATGATAGCCTGAACTTCAAGTTTACTTTTATTCTTTTATTATTTTTTGGGTCAATACGCCACTTGCTGTTTGGATATTCAGTAAATAGATCCCAGTAGTTAAGCCGGATACGTCTATTGTATTGTCAGTGAGCGGTAAGGTTTGTATACTGCCTTTGATATCCAATGCAACTACTTTAAGGATTGGTTCATAGGTATTAATTGTAATAAGATGGTTGGCAGGGTTAGGGTAAACCATAGAGGCCCTTGAAACATCTATTTTATTAACAGATGCAAATACTTCATGGTCGGAAAAATAGGTTTTGCCAATTGCACCTGAAGAGGCTCCAGTAAAGCCATTAAACGCGATCTTGTAAATTTTGCTATCAAGCGCTTTAACAAAATAAACAAAGGTATCTACTAATATATAAGCGCCAGGTCCCATAGGCGGTATTTTCCAATCCCAACCAATTATATCTGTCTGTGGAACATAAGGTGCATTAACATTGCCAGGCCATACTTCATTACATTTCTTGCCTAGATTTTTAGCAACTGTCACGCCTTTGTTCATCAAAATACTTGTCAATGGGTAAACTGTATTTGGGGCTATCATGTCTTTATACCTTGTCCAAACAATATCCCAATCTGTTTTAACGGGCTCCCTGTCGTTCAGTTGTTCTTTGACCATGTCATAATACATAAACAACCGATTTGGGTGTTGTTTTTTATTAATGTTTAAATACACAGAATCAGTATTATCTATGTTTGACATGATAACATGCCACATGGTATCAGCAGTTAGGGTTTTAATGAATATTTTTTTGTACATGTTTATACCCTTGTTATAGAGTACAAAGACTTTGGATCCTTCAACATTATGATTATTCATGTTATAATTTCCCCAG